>DAOUZD010000054.1 GCA_030665795.1 Dehalococcoides sp. | reverse complement strand
TTATGTCTTTCCACTACCACCAGCTTCAGAATGTCCCGGTCGGTATCAGCTATGATGGTGTCATCTACAGCCTTGACCCTCTCAAGCCTTTTGCGGGTAATTATCTGACCGGGGATAGCCTCAATAACTAAATTGGCTTCTCCTGAAGTGGTGAGTCTTAACGCCTCCATTGAAAAAGACTTAATGTTCACCGTATTGGTTACCGTGCTGTCATCAGCTTGAGGTAAGGGGAATAATGGTTTTCCTTCCCGGGCAACTAAACGCCCCTGGTAAAAGACCATGTTTATTTGCAGGTTGGGCAAATCATCGAGCACGATTAAGTTAGCCCGGTAACCGGGGGCAACTGCCCCCAGCCTGTCCAGACGGAAATACTCGGCGGTATTGATGGTCGCCATCTGGATTGCCCGCACCGGGTCGAGACCCCGGCGAATTGCCTTTCGCACCACGGCGTCAATATCCCCGTCCCGGAGCAGGTCGACACCGCTGCGGTCATCAACGACGAAAAAACACCTCTTATAGGTTTTATCCGTGACTAAGGGCAGCAAGGCATCCAGATTTTTTTCGGAAGACCCCTCTCTAATCATGATGAACATGCCCTGCCTTAGCTTATCTCTGGCTTCGTTGAGAGACACCGACTCATGGTCGGAAAGAATACCGGCGGCAATATAGGCAGTAAGGTCTTTTCCGGTAACGCCGGGGGCGTGACCATCAATAATCTTTCCTCTGGCCAAGTCAATTTTGCTCAGCACACTGATGTCGCCACCAATCACCCCGGGGAAGTTCATTACCTCACCCAGCCCGATGGATTCCGGCCACTTTAGAATCTGACGAATCTCCTCAGCACTGATGCTGGCTCCCGCCGTCTCCAGATGGGTCGCCGGCACACAGGAAGGGGCCATTAAGAAAAGGTCCAGCGGTAAACGGCGGGTACCGTCCAGTACATACTTTATTCCCTCCAGACCGCAGACGTTGGCAATTTCGTGGAGGTCGGTGACCAGAGCTGAGGTACCTCGCGGCACCACTGCCCGGGCGTATTGACCGACGTCAAGCATTGAACTCTCCAAGTGAGTATGCCCATTTATGAAGCCGGGTGCTATGTATTTGCCGGTTAAGTCCAGCACCTGCTTTGCCTGGTGATAATCTCCCACCCCGGCAATCCTATCGCCACAAATAGCGACATTGCCTGACTCAATTTCGCCGGTAAAGGTGTTGACTACCTTGGCGTTAGCCAGAATCAGGTCGGCGGGACGCTCTCCTCTAGCTACTGAGATTAAGCGGGCTAGTTTGGTTAGCATTAATCCTCGTCCTCGATAAAGCAAATATCAGGTAAATTACGGAACTCCTGGCCCAAATCCAAGCCATAACCAACGATAAACTTATCGGGCACCGTGAACCCCAGATAGTCAATAGTCATCGGAACCTGCCGTCGGGAAGGCTTATCGGTCAGGGCACAAAGCTTCAGGGAGGTGGGGTTTTTCTGCCGCAGATAATCCAGCAGAAAAGCAGTCGTCAGTCCGGTATCTACTATGTCATCAATTACCAGCACTTCCCTGTCTTTAATCGGGGAACTAAGACCCCGCACCACTCTGACCTTCCCTGAAGTCTGCCTACCCTTACCATAGCTGGCTAGTCCGATAAAGTCCACCTCCAGCGGGAAATCAAGCTGCCGAATAAGGTCAGCCAGAAACATAAAGGAGCCTTTAAGAATACCAACTAAAAGGGGGTGCTTGTCATGATAATCGTGACTGATTTCGGTCGCCAGCCGGCTGACGGTGGCGGCTATTTCCTGCCTGCTAAAGAGGACGTGGAGTCTGGGTTGAGAATCCATATCTACTTGAGATTATAGCCCTTACCCCTCATCCTGTCCAACAGAGACTACGAGCTAGTTATGTACTTCAGGGGTGGGCGTGCCGAATTTAGTTAATACATTGGAAGTAAAAGCTACACTACTGAAGGTAAAGAATGCCTCCTGTATTTTTAGGCATGGTGTCTGGGAAGCATCTTAGCCACACACTTGGAAGTGAGCGTACCGTTAACGCTTCAGACTTTAACGCCTACCCCTAACCACGAAGAATATCACGATAAGAATAACAATCGCGGCGATACCTATCCAGGTCATCATTGCTATTTTACCTCCCTAAATATATAGTTACATTTTCAGCGAACCAAACTGCAATCTTTCAGAATAATGTTTCTTTCGTAGCCATCGTATTTGCCCTGCACCGTCACCGTTTCTCCGGCGGCTAACCGTGTCAATTGGGAGCTATGTTCCCGGCCAAACGTGCACCGGATATTCCGGGTTCCTTGTGCTTTGGCACTGGCGAGCAGAATATATTGAATATCAAGATGGTCCCTGACGAATACTTTGTCCACGCTTCCGGTTACTTTAAGAATTTTATCCATGAGTTTGGCATTCGCTGCCGCCTTATCTGTATTAAAAGATGAATTCAACTCGTCAACAGTAACCGCTATAATACCGCTTGTTGGTTCCGGTTCGAGTTCCGAGACTGGTTCTGGTTTGGGCACCGGCTCAGGTTCCAGCACTGGTACTGACACCGCTTCTGGCACAGGCTCAGGTTCCAACACTGGCACTGGCTCAGGTTCAGGTTCAGGCTCTGGTTTTATTTCAGGCACTGGCACCACTTCTGGCTCTGGCTCAGGTTCAGGCTCTAGCACAGGCTCCGGTTCTGGCCCTGGCACTGGTTTTATTTCAGGCTCTGGCACCGGCTCAGGTACTGGCACTGACACCGCTTCTGGCACTGGCTCCGGTTCTGGCCCTAGCACTGGTGCTGGCACTGGCTCAGCTTCAAGCTCTGGCACCGGTTCGGGTTCCCTCACCAGAGGTTCTTGTTCCTGCCGCCTCTCGGCTTGTAGTTGCTGATAAGTTTTGGCTATTTTTTTGTAAGAGCCAGATAACAGGGGTTGGCCACACCACTGGCAGGCCCAGTCCTCCGTCCTGGCCGTTTCCCGACCACAATTAGGGCACTTTGACATTGAAATCCTCTTTCCCAAAGATTATACACCAGAATGACAGATTGTCAATACAGCCACCAAACGACTCGTATCGGCAGCAGGTAAACCCCTGAGTAAATAGCCGCCAAAAAAGTTGCCCCGGGTATTGACAAAACTTCAAATATGATGTATGTTAGAAATATATAACGTTAAAAATATATAACTATAGAGGTAGCATCATGAAAACGAAGAGAGTATTCTTAGCTGTTTTTATCACTGCCCTGATAGTAACTGTTATCCTCATCTCTCTGAAGGCATATTACGTGGCGATTGCAATCGTAGTTGGGACCTTACTAATGGGTCACCGTGAATTGTGGTCTTTGCTAAGAAAGAGGAAGCTGCCGCCGATTGATGAGAGAGTGCGCGAAAACACCAGTAAATCAATACGAAACGGGTTCATCTTCTTCGCCATCGCCACCGCCTTCCTGATGCTGCCCTTCAGCGTAAAACTCGTTGAGGCTCCCGATACCGTGCATGTTCTGGGTGGTCTATTTATCTCGGCCGGAGCGGTATATCTGCTTTCTTACCTCTTCTATGACCGGGTAAAACCTAAGCTGGAGGCAAGAGGGCTGAAAATGCTGAAAACATTCCTGCTAGTAGCGGGGATATCGTTAGCTGCCTTTATTATCAGTGTCTTTCTGCATAATGCAATTTATGGTTTGTTTATTCACTTTTTGGGTGCCGACTTTTGGGACAGAGTGGGTCTGGGAGACGAGCCAGTCTTTTTCTTTATTGCCCTGATTAGTGCTTTGTCGTTTGCGGTCGGCATCGTTGGCAGTCTAGTCCTATTTATTAAAGGGCTATTTAGCAAAACCCCTTGAAAGTGTCCAAAACTGTCTCCGGCTCTCTATTTTGGTTAAGTGCTTAATGTCTGGGGATACTAATGAAAACGAGAATCAAGGAATACCGAGTTAAGGGTAATTTAACTCAAGAGAAGCTGGCCGAGATGGTCGGTGTCAGGCGGGAAACTATCATCTTCCTGGAGCAAGGAAAATATAACCCTTCTCTAAAGCTGGCTCACAATGTGGCTAAGGCTTTACAGACAACGATAGATGAGGTCTTCATTTTTGACGATGATTAGTATTCAAAAAGGTAAAAGTGGAAATTATCGGCAGGATAGTCTAGCCAGCTATTGACACCCGGCGCATCTTGGTATAACCTTATGCCTATATACTAATGTAAGGAGGAATATTGCAATGGAAAAGTCTTCCACCGGGCTGGATGAAAATGTGGCTGGATTATTATGTTATGTCTTGGGTTGGGTAAGTGGTCTCGTTTTTGTCCTGCTCGAGCAGAAAAGCAAGTTTGTCCGCTTCCACGCGATACAGTCAATATATGTTTTTGGTATTTACACGGTTGTGTGGATTATCATTAACGTATTCCTTGGCTGGATACCGATACTCGGTTTCATAATCAATGTACTACTCGGGGTAGCTTGGATTGGTTTAGTGGTGTTCTTGATGATTAAGGCTTAT
This sequence comes from Dehalococcoides sp., assembly GCA_030665795.1. Next base: position 1,340 of record DAOUZD010000054.1, on the reverse strand, counting down.
CAAGGGGCAAAGTTTAAGGTACGCTGGGCAGGTGATTTTGCCGAGAAACGGGTAGGCTAGCCGAGCAAATAAACCTCCCCCCTGTATCCTCTTCCCTTACCAAGGAAGAAAGAATTGGTTGGGTAAGAGGGACACCGTCCCACCGAAACTCCTTAAAGCAGACTTTGAGGCCTCACCCCTCTTTGTCTCCCTCCGTATTACAAGAGGCACTAGGAGAAAGAGTGTGATATGATAGTGTGTGATGGTCTCCATGCTCCCGATTTTATTAAGCGTAGTCGTCATTTCATTTTCCGGGGTAATGATGCCCGGCCCCATGTTCGCCGTAACTCTTGCCAAAAGCTATAAGTCTCCGTGGGCAGGGACTCAGATAGCCCTGGGACATGCCATAATCGAAGTCCCCCTGATACTGCTGATATACTTTGGCTTTGCCCAGTTCTTTCAGGATAACATCGTACGGCTGGTGCTCAGTGTCCTGGGCAGTGGTATGATTATCTGGCTGGGTATAAGCATGTTTCGTGCCCGAGTTGAGGTAACTCAGAAGGGCAAGGATTTACCTTACAGTGCCTTTACCGCCGGCATCATCACCAGTGTTTTCAACCCATTCTTCCTGCTCTGGTGGGCGACCATCGGCGGTATGCTCATTATGCGAATCCTTGAATTCGGCACCCCAGGGTTAATCGTCTTTGTTATTGTTCACTGGCTGTGCGACCTGGTCTGGCTCTCACTGGTTTCAAATGTGATTTACCGAACCCACTCCCTCTGGGGGCAGAAACTGCAGGAATGGCTGTTTATTGCCTGTAGCCTGCTGCTCGTTGGCTTTGGACTCTGGTTTCTAATCTCAGGCATACAGTTGGTGGTCTAGCAACTCATCTTTATTTGGCTTTTGCCCGGGATAAAGGCAGCCACCGGATAAACCGGCCCCACTCCCCCCTGTCCCAGACCACTAACAGCGCCGGGGCAATGCAGACGGAACTGAAAGTGCCGGCAATGATGCCAATGACGAGCACAACAACCAGATTCTGAATTGACACCCCGACGAAGAGCAGCAGAGCCAGGACCACGACTAAGGTGGTCAGACTGGTATTCACGGAACGTCCTAGAGTTTCCACCAGGCTGTTGTTAACTACCGTCTCAAAGCCAGCGCTCATATCCCGGCGCAAATTCTCGCGGATGCGGTCAAAAATAACCACGGTATTATTCACGCTGTAGCCAATGACCGCCAGAATACCGGTAATAAACATCAGATTAATCTGCCAGTTCAGGATGCCACCGAGAATAGAAAATACGCCCAGCGCCACCACTGCATCGTGTACCAGGGCAACGATGGCACAAACACCGTA
>DAOUZD010000080.1 GCA_030665795.1 Dehalococcoides sp. | reverse complement strand
CGAAAATTGGGTAGAGAACTTGACCTGTTCAGTATCCAGGATGAATTTGGCCCGGGACTGGTTCTCTGGCCTCCCAAGGGAGCCGTTATCCGCCGTGCCATTGAGGATTTCTGGAAGGATGAACATGTCAAGCGTGGCTATGAACTTGTCTATACTCCTCATATTGCCCGAATGGACTTATGGAAAACCAGCGGACACCTAGAGTTCTATCAGGATTATTTATATAGTCCCATGGACGTGGAGGGTCAGAAATATATTCTGAAGCCAATGAACTGCCTAGGACATATTTTAATTTACAAAACCAAACTACGCAGTTATCGTGAACTGCCGATACGTTACGCCGAACTGGGCACGGTCTATCGCTACGAGCGCTCCGGGGTACTCCACGGCCTATCCCGGGTCAGGGGCTTTACCCAAGACGACGCCCATATTTTCTGCCGTCCTGACCAGCTAGAGGCGGAAATAGTAGGTGTGCTAGACCTAGCGCTTTTCATGATAGATACCTTTGGCTTCAGCAACTACCAGTTGCTACTGTCTACCCGACCCGAAAAATACGCGGGCACAATTCAGGTCTGGGATGAAGCTACCGATACCCTGCGCCAAGCCCTGGAGCGTTCCGGGCTTGATTATGAAGTAGACCCAGGAGAGGGCGTATTTTACGGACCGAAAATAGATATCAAGTTTGAGAGCGCCCTGGGAAAGGCGTGGCAGGGGCCAACAATCCAAGTCGATTTTAATCTGCCACCGCGTTTCGAGGTTACCTATATCGGTGAGGACGGTCAGGAACATCTGGTAGTCATGATACACCGCACGGTACTGGGCAGCATGGAGCGCTTCCTAGCCACGCTTCTAGAACATTATGGCGGCGCTTTCCCGGTGTGGCTGGCACCAGTTCAGGTAAGGGTGATTCCAGTAGCTGACCGCCACCTTGACTATGCCCACGAGCTAGAAGCTGAGCTTAAGAGTGAGGGTATCCGTGCCGAGGTGGATGCTCGGGGGGAGAGGATAAACCAAAAAATTCGGCAGGCACAACTGGAGAAGATACCCTATATGCTGGTGGTGGGTGATAAAGAGGTAGAGACCGATACCATTTCCATCCGCTTGCGGAGCGGGAAACAAATAGCGGCTCAATCTCTTAATAGCTTCAAGGAAACGATTAAAACGGCTACCGCCAACAAGGTGAAAGATATCGATGACCCATAATTTGATTACTCAGCGAGAACGTGGTATAGTTTTTGGGCGTAAGATACCTGTGTTTGGAGGAGGTACGTAAGGACATAATTAAACGACTGCGCATCAACCAGATGATTACAGCTAGAGAGGTTCGCCTCGTGGGGGAGAAGGGAGAGCAGTTGGGGATTATGCCCTTGAGCCAGGCACAGGAGACAGCGAGAAAGCACAACCTTGACCTGGTAGAAGTAGCTCCGACGGCGACCCCCCCGGTATGCCGACTTCTTGATTACGGTAAGTACAAATACGAACAGGCCAAGAAAGAGCAAGAGATAAGGAAAAGTCAGAAGGTCTCATTACTGAGGGAAATACGGTTACGGCCCAAGATTGGTAATCATGATTTCGAGGCCAAAGCCAGGTCTGCCCGGAAACTGCTGGCGGACAGGGCCAAAGTTAAGGTAACCATAATGTTTCGGGGGCGAGAAATCACGCATCCTGAACTTGGCTGGAAGCTACTGCAGCGGATGTCAGAGACACTGAGCGATGCCGCTTCCCTAGACAGGCCACCAGTGCTGGAAGGAAAGCGGTTGAGCATAATCCTGTCTCCAGCGGCGACAGCGAAAACAAAAACCAAAGGAGAGATAAAGGAAGCTCAAGATGCCAAAACTGAAAACGCATAAAGGGGCAAAAAGTCGCTTCCATATTACCGGTAGGGGCAAAATTCTGCGAACTAAGGGTGGCAAAAGCCACCTGCGCCGCCGTAAAACCAAGCGGGTGAAACGCCTTTTTGATGAGAAAATTGCCCTTCATCCTGCTGACCGAGCCAGGATAAAGAGGCTGATACCCTATGGAGTTAGCTAGATAGGAGGAGTTGTTACTTGCCACGAGTCAAGAGAGGTATAACCAGACATCGCCGACATAAAAAGGTATTGGCCATGACCAAGGGGCACCGGGCAACCAAACACTCCCTCTACCGCCGGGCTCACGAGTCTATGCTAAAGTCACTGAGCTATGCCTACAACCACCGTCGCGAACGGAAAGGTGATATGAGGCGACTGTGGATTTTGCGGATTAATGCCGCGAGTAGAGCCCAGGGCCTCAAATATGGCCAACTGATGAACAGCTTAAGAAAGTCCGGAATTGAAATCAACCGCAAAATGCTGGCCGATATGGCGGTCATGGAACCGGAAGCTTTTGCCAATCTGGTAACCACCGCTAAAGCGAACGCTTAATTCAAATAAATAAGATGAGATTACCTAAATCTTGCCCCCCCTTCCCCCTCCCCTGACAAGGGGAGGGGGAAAATTTTACTCAAGACTTGCCACCAAAGCTTCTCCCGAGAAGCGAGGAACATAGAAGACAAACACTCTTCATCACATAATTGACCGGAGAAAAGAGACTGATGCGAGCCATTGAAGTCACGGTTGGCGCTATCGCCAAAGGGGTCGGTTTCCTGCGGAGGCAGCAGCGCGATTGGAAAGTAACCGTGGTGCGGTCCTCTCTGGATAGATTCGTTTACCAAATGGTTTTTCCTTACCAGTCGGTTTATACGATAGGCTTGGGGGCCAGTGCTACCCAATTAGGTATCGTTAATAGTGCTGGTATGGGCATTGCCGGTTTATTCAGCCCGTTCACCGGATGGTTAATCGACCGGATTGGCGCCAAGATGATTTACCTCATCGGCATCGTACTGCTGGCTATATCTTACCTGACTTACGGTGTGGCCCATAACTGGATAATTATTATCGTTGCCATGGCTGCCTATTGGCTGGGCTTTACCACTAGCATGCACAGTTGTGGCACTGTTTGTGGGAATTCACTCGCCAATGAAGACCGGGCTACCGGCATGAGCGTCTGTGAGACTCTGGCCGCAGGGTTACTGGGGATGGCGGGGCCCATGCTCGGTGCTCTGCTGGTCACCGTCTCTGGCGGGGTAAACGTTAGCGGCATCAGGCCCTTATTCTTTATTGGTTTAGCGGTAACTATCGGCGGGTTTCTGCTGATACTGACCCAGCTTTCTAACCGTAAATGGGGAGCCACCAGTGAGACTGACCTTAACTTCTTCCAGAGCATATCCCAAGTGTTCCAGCAGGGACATAACCTGAAGCGATGGCTGGTTATATCCTCAATAGGCTTTCTGCCGATTGGTATGGTTCTTCCTTTTACTCAGGTCTTCGCACACGAAGTCAAAGGAGCTGACCAATATATTTTGGGGGCGATGGTCACCGGTTATGCACTAACGCCCCTTTTACTTGGTCTTCCTCTGGGCAGACTGGCGGATAAGATTGGGCGGAAAAAGGTTCTCTATTTGATGGCACCCCTTTTCTGGACCTCAAACTTGATGCTTATCTGGTCACCAAACTCAGCGTTTCTCATCGCGGCTGGTGTGTTGCAGGGTTTCTTTCACATCAATTTAGTTATCACGGGGGTGATGACTTTTGAGCTGGTACCTCCAGAACAAATGGGCAGGTGGTTGGGAATCGTAAGGGTCTGCCGAATGTTTCTTACCGCCGGTGCCGCCTATCTAGCCGGGGCTATATGGGACAGCATCGGGCCGCAATACCTGTTCCTCGCCATTATTGGACTGGACCTTTTTATTCGAATGCCACTGCTGATTGGAATGCCCGAAACAAGATGGCAAGTCAAAACGGACCGAGTAGAGTGAGGATACAGCACCTTTCTTGACCCTCTACTCACGATAACCTATAATGATACAGTTATCGTCAAGGCAAGAATATGTTGCAGCAGCTTGAAGAACTAAAGTCAAAGGCGCTACAAGAGCTAGAAAGCATTAACAACTTCAAGGAATTAGACTCCTGGCGGGTTCATTATCTGGGGAAGAAAAGCTCTCTGACCACGATATTACGCGGCCTAGCGACATTACCTCTAGACGAGAGGAAGACGGTTGGCGCCCGGGCGAATCAAATTAAGACTAACCTTGAAGACAGTTTGAGACAAAAAGAGCCGTCTCTCCGTGAGGCACAACTAGCTGCCGGCAGGCAAAGAGAAGTCATTGATATTACCCTGCCGGGGCGTCCTTTACCGGCCGGCCGTTTACACCCGATTACGCAAACGCTTAACGAGATATGTGACATATTTATCTCGATGGGCTTTCAGGTCGTTGAGGGACCGGATGTCGAGTGGGATTATTACAATTTTGAGGCACTGAATATACCTGAAGAACACCCCGCCCGCGATAATATGTCAACTTGCTGGGTCGAGGCGAACAGTGGTGAGCGACCAAGGCTACTCCGCACCCACACCACCGCGGTAACCGCCCGAGTAATTGAAGGTATGGAGCCCCCAATACGAGTAATTGAACCGGGCAAAGTCTACCGCTATGAAGCCAGCGATGCCACCCATGTCCCGATGTTCCACCAAATCGATGGTTTGGCGGTAGATAAGGGGATTACCATGGCTGACCTGAAGGGGACGCTTTACGAGTTTGCCCGTCGTTTCTTCGGTGAGGAGAGAAAAGTGCGCTTTCGCGGCGACTACTTTCCCTTCGTTGAGCCGGGCGTTGAGATGGCGATAGAATGCCTGGTCTGTAATGGCCAAGGCTGCCGCATCTGCGGCAATAGCGGCTGGATTGAAATATTAGGTGCCGGGATGACGCACCCGCAGGTGCTGGAGCGCGGCGGTATTGACCCCGAGGTTTACCAGAGTTTTGCTTTTGGCATCGGTATTGAACGCCTGCCCATGCTCCGCTACGGCATTGATGATATCAGGCTATTCTACGGCAGCGACCTCAGATTTTTAAGGCAGTTCTAGGGTTGGTGAGATGAAAGTTCCATTAAAATGGCTTAAGGAATATGTCGATATTACCCTGCCCCCGGTGGAATTAGCCGAAAAGCTGACCATGGCGGGTATTGAGACTGAGGGAACTCAGGTCGTTGGCGGCAAATGGGAGAATATCGTTGTCGGCCAGATAATA
>DAOUZD010000068.1 GCA_030665795.1 Dehalococcoides sp. | reverse complement strand
GGCGAATAAGAGATTACTTATTTTGCTCGGTTTGCTCGGTCTCTGCTGACTCTTCTGGCTCAGGTTCTGCTGAAGATGAAGTCTGAGCCTCATTTAGCTTCTTCATCAACCGTGATTTGCGTCGGGCAGCATTATTCGGGTGAATAATCCCCTTCTCCGCCGCCTTGTCCATAGAGCTGATAGCAGCTAATACCGCTTCCCGAGCTGTCTCTAGCTCACCGGAGAAGATAAGCCTTTCCGCCTTGGTGATATTGGTCTTAGTTTGACTCTGAATTGACCGATTACGCAATCGCCTCTTCTCGGTGATGCGCACCTGCTTTTGCGCTGATTTACTTTGCGGCAATATCTACCCCCTTATTAGACTAACTAGTATTTCCATAGAGAAAAAACGCTTTCAGATGGCGCCCTGCCCTTAAAATTTACCCTTTCCTCGGAAGCTAAGTCAAGTTTTGTCGTCACTTTTTACCCGATGCCTCGTCCCCAATCCGGGTAATACTTATCACGCCTCTAACCGCCTCAGTTTTCTTCAGGAGCCGGCTTAACTGGGCTAAACCCTCTGTTTCCAAGGTAAAATCCAAAGAAGTGGTGTGGTCGTGATGGTTGGTAGTGCTCATGGCGACAATGTTAACCTTCTCCTCAGCCACAATAATCGTGATATCACGCATTAGCCCTACCCTGTCCCAGGCTTCAATCCTAATCCGGACCGGGTAGAGCGAATCGGTCTTCCCCCACTCCACCGGGACCAATCTATCCTTCTCGTCCTCATGGAGCACATTGTAACAATCCTGACGATGAATGGTTACTCCCCGGCTCCGCGTAATGTAACCAGTAATCCTGTCCCCAGGTACCGGATGGCAGCACTGGGCCAAATGAGTAACCAAATTCCCCACCCCCAGCACTTGAACCGTTGACGGCACCGGCTTAGGTAGGGTAACTTCCACCGCCACTTTCGGTGGCTCATGCTGGGCGGCTAGCTTCACTGCAATCTGGTGAGTCGTAATGCCACCATAACCAATGGCTGCCAGAAAGTCATCCGTGTTACTGTAATTAAAGAGGCCAGCCAGCTCTTCGCGCTCAATTATTATCCCCAGATGTCTCAACTCCTTATCCAGAAGCTGCCGACCACGCTCAATATTCTCCGTCCGCTCCTGCCTCTTAAACCACTGCCGTATCTTTTCCTTGGCGTGAGATGTTTTCGTATAACCTAAATGAGGGTTAAGCCAATCTCGGCTCGGTCCTCTGGTGCCCTTCGTCGCCATAATTTCGACGACATCACCGTTTTTCAGCTCATAACCAAACGGCACCAGCCGGCCATTTACCTTAGCCCCGATACAGCGGTGCCCCAACTCAGTATGGACCCGATAAGCAAAATCGAGGGGAGTAGCTCCTTTGGGTAAATCCTTTATCTCTCCCTTCGGCGTGTAAACAAAAACCTGGTCGATAAATATGTCTGTTTTCACTGATTCCAGAAACTCTTCCGCCCCGCTGAGTTCCCGATGCCAGTCAACTAGCTGGCGTATCCAGCCTATCCTCTCCTCAAAATGGACATCCTTCTTTTCGCCTTCTTTATAACGCCAGTGAGCCGCCACTCCGTATTCGGCAATATGGTGCATGTCACGGGAGCGAATCTGCACTTCCAGAGGAGTGGTGCCGAAACACATCACCGCCGTATGTAACGCTTGATATCCGTTTGGCTTGGGATTGGCAATATAATCGTCAAACTCCTCCGGCAAAGGGCGCCATAAACTGTGGATAATACCTACGGCACTATAGCAATCAGGCACCGTACCAACCAGTACCCGAAGGGCAAGGAGGTCATGAATATCATCAAAGTGCTTGCCCAGGGCGTCATATCGCTCCATCTTCTGGTGTATACTGTAGATGTGTTTCGGTCTGCCTGATACTTCGGCACTCAGACTAACTCTCTGAAACTCTCTCTTCAAAACCTCAATTACCTGAGCGATGAAGCTCTCCCGTTGAGTACGTCGGGCAGCCACCAGCTTAACAATTCGGCGATACTTCTCTGACTCCAGATACCGGAAAGACAGGTCTTCTAGCTGCCACTTCAGTTCCCATATCCCTAAGCGATGCGCCAAGGGCGCATATAGCTCTAAAGTCTCCTGCGCAATACCCTGCTGTCTCTCTGGTGATAGCGCGTCCAAGGTGCGCATATTGTGCAATCGGTCAGCTAGCTTGATAAACACCACGCGGAGGTCTTCCGCCATTGCCACCAGCATTTTCCTCAGGTTCTCCGCCTGCGCTTCTCTAGCCACTGTCCCTGGGGCTTGCCAGGAGACTTTGCCCAACTTGGTGGTGCCGTCAACTAGCTTACTTATCTCTGGGCCAAATTTGGCTTCAATCTCAGCAATCGGCATACCACAGTTCTCCGGGATGTCATGCAGCAATGCCGCCGCCAGAGAGCTGGCATCAAGCTGAAGCTCGGCCAGAATCAATGCCGTCTGCAACGGGTGCTCCAGATAGGGCTCACCTGACTTACGTACTTGCCCCTGGTGTGCTTCGGCGGCAAAATGATAAGCCTCTTCCACCACCGCTATCTTTTCGGGTGGCAGGTACTCCTGAGCCTCCTCTTTGAGCTGACTAAAACCCATTACCCCAACCGTAGCCAAGATTTTACCGCCTCCTGCTTTTACTATAGCCTGGGTTACAATTTAAGTATAGCCCAATCAGACTACCCGTGTAAATGCACTTTAAAAACTGCGCATTGACCACACCCCATATTGACACCTAAACTAATTATGGTATACTCCCAAAAAGAGGGATAGAGGGACTTGACAATCGCCTCAGATTTTGTTAACTTACGGCTGCAAAATCTGATATGGATTGGGCTTCCAAGTTGAGCAGACTCTGGTTCTTGTTTTATGGCTATAATCGGGTAAAGTCTTTGATAAAAAATACTCGTAAAAGGAGGCACTAAAATGGCAGGAGGATATACTGGCAAGATTTTAAAAGTAGACTTAACCACGAAGAAGGTAAGTACCGAGCCAATCAATGAAGAGGCCGCCAAAAAATATATTGGCGGGAAAGGTTATGCTGTCTATCTCCTCTACCAGTATCTTAAAGAATACGAGAGGAAGGGCATTTCAGCAAAGGACATAGACCCGCTGGGGCCAAGAAACGTGTTAATCTTTGCCACGGGTCCTGGAACAGGCGTGCCTAGATTCCCATCACCCAGCCGATATCATGTAATGACTCTTAAGGCACCACTGACCGGGTCCATTGGCAGCGGTAACAGCGGTGGAGAATGGGGAGCATTCCTAAAATTTGCGGGCTTTGATGGGGTCGTAATCGAAGGAGCCTCTGATACGCCGGTATATCTGGCGGTTGTAGATGAAAAAGCGGAAATCAGGGATGCCGCAGAGTTATGGGGCAAGAACACTATGGATACGACTAGAACCCTGATGAGCGCCGTTGGGGGTAAAAACATTAGCGTGGCATGCATCGGTCCCGCTGGTGAAAACCTAGTCCCGATGGCGGTGGTGATGAACGATGAGTACCGGGCTGCCGGTAGGGCAGGATTGGGAGCGGTTATGGGCTCAAAGAAATTAAAGGCAATCGTCGTTTCAGGAAGCAAAGATGTCCCGGTAGCTAAATCTGAAGAGTTCAGAAAGGTAGCCGACAGATGCCTGGATGCCATGAAGAAAAACCCGGTGACTGGAGAGGGATTACCAACCTATGGAACAGCGTCGCTGGTAAATGTAATTAACAGCGCCGGGGCATTTCCGTATAAGAACTGGCAGACGGGAGTAAACCCGGGTGCCGACAGCATCAGCGGGGAAACCTTGACCAAGGACTACCTGGTACGCAAAAGGGCGTGCTGGGCCTGCACGATAGGCTGCGGAAGAATCAGCACGGTGAAGTCAGGCCCCTTCCAAATACTTACCGCTGAAGGACCGGAGTACGAAACTATATGGTCTCTGGGAAGCGCTTGCGGGATAAATAACTTTGAGGCCGTCATAAAAGCACACCACCTATGCAATGAGCTGGGACTGGAGCCCATCAGCTTAGGGTCGACCGTAGCCGCAGCTATGGAACTGAATGAGAAAGGATTCATTCCCAAGGAAGATTTACAGGGCTGGGGTCTCGAATTCGGTAACGCAGCGGCAATAGTTGAGATGGTATGGCGCACTGCTTATAAGGTAGGGTTTGGCAAACAACTCGCCCTGGGCTCCAGGAAGCTCTGCGAACTCTATGGTCATCCCGAGCTTTCAATGAGTGTTAAAGGACTGGAAATGCCGGCGTATGACCCCAGAGGAATTAAGGGCATAGGGCTAAATTACGCTACAGCGAACCGGGGAGGATGCCACGTAACCGGATATACTGTTTCCCCAGAGATTGTTGGCATACCCGAGAAAATAGACCCGTTGATAATCGAAGGTAAAGCGCAGTGGGTTAAGACATTTCAGGACTTTACCTCCACGGTTAACTCAACAGTCAACTGCCTGTTCACCACCTTTGCCCTAGGGGCCAAGGATTATGCTGACCTTCTGTCAGGCGTAACTGGCTGGGACATAGGTGAGGACGACATACTGAAAATTGGCGAGCGAATCTATAACCTCGAGAGGGTTATCATGGGAAGGCTCGGATTCAGCGACAAAGACGATACATTACCTCCACGCCTGCTTAAAGAGCCCATGCCAGAGGGGCCCGCCAAGGGACAAGTGGTTGAGCTTGACAAAATGAAGACAGAATATTACAAGCTGCGTGGATGGGTCAATGGTCTGCCGACTCCGGAAAAACTGAAGGAACTGGAGATTGAAGTCTAAAATTCCTTTTCGTAGTTATTTCCAGTCGCCCTTCATTTGAGTTTAGCAAGAGACTTGACCGCGAGCCCCCTTCGTCGTTGCGGCGGAGGGGGCTTACTTCTTTGAAGCAGGTTAAGGTATAATAAAATATCTGCTACCTCATGGAAAAGTCAATGAATAAGGTTGAGGTCAGGCTCTACGCCAGCCTGCGAAAATATCACCCCAATCCGGGGAATAACGAAGCTTTTGTCATCGAGCTGGGCGATGAGGCTAAGTTAGGCAACCTGTTGGATAAGCTGGAGATTCCCAGGCAGGAGGTAGGTATTCTCATGGTGAATGGGAAGTGGCAGAAAGAAAGCTACCTCCTCCAGGATGGGGACCGTCTAGGTTTCTTCCCGCTCATCGGTGGGGGATAAAGATAGCGACCGCCTAGCCGTGTTTCCAGACGATATGCAACCACTCTACAAGTGGCATTTCCACAAGTCCAAGGAGTAAGGCGGGGTAAGAAGCGAAAAAATCTTCCTTTACAAATTCAGTAATAATACTGTATTCTAGCTTTAAGTAAAAGCCGAGAGGAGATGGATTGTATCAGGCACCACGCGGAACTTCAGACATTTTGCCGCCGGAACAGGTCTACTGGCGCTATATAGAGCAACTGGTAGCTAATATCTGCCAGCTCTATGG
>DAOUZD010000107.1 GCA_030665795.1 Dehalococcoides sp. | reverse complement strand
ATATCAAACCCCAGGTCGACGTACCATTTGTTAATCAGGTCAGAACCTACGGTATCAAGCCACACGTAGTGCTCCAGAGGTGGTATGCCACCAACCCTTTGCGAAATCAAGGTGCCAAAGTGAATCTCGGCGTGCATATACGAGCCACCGCCGCCACAGAAGTCCAGAACGCCGGTATGCACAGCCTTCCACTCTTCGGTCGCCGGGCAGATAGCACCGGCTGCCTCGGATTTCCATACCAAACGCCCCTGACTGGCCTCGGTAATTCGGGCGCTCAATCTATCCAGTCCTTCAGTAACCGGCATTCCGGCGGGCAGGGATGACTGTCCTACCCAGGTAATTACCTCCGCAGGTGCGGCTGGAGCCGGGGCTGGAGCTGGGGCAGGTGCTGGTGCCGGGGCTGGCGCTGGGGCTGGCGCGGGTGCAGGAGCGGCACAACCAGCGGCCAAAGTTACGGCTAGCAGCAAAGCCAGCGGAATCAATAATATTTTCTTTTTCACCTCTTTACCTCCTCCTAAAATTTTGAAACCCAGCCGTGTCAAAATCTCTACTGTTGAAAGCTATCACCTCCTTTTTCCTATTATTGGGTATTCATCGTAAATTTTGAGTATCTCAAAGCTAACATTTCTTCAGGATTATGCTACCATAGATACCCACAATAATACAGACCTAGCCTTTCCTAAGTCGCAAACGATTTCCATTATCTATTATAACACAGCTTGTCAAGCCCCCTGACAAGTTTTTTGGGGGGAATCTAATAAAGTCGGGTGAATTCTGGTAGCCTCTGGTAGACTGACGTTGAATTTTCTGGTAAAATTATTAAGTGGGGAACGATAATCGGATTTCTGTTCTTTGAGTCTGATTAGTATCTACTGGATACTGCAGCCATTGTTGGAGATAGTTAATTACAATCAATTAAGGATGTGGGGAGACGATGAGCAAATTTCCATCTAAGGACAAGGATTATGAACTATGGTGGTTGATACTCCACCTGAGGCGCGCCATGCGTAAAATCAGGGCGAGAGAACTATTTCAATACGGAATTACACCAGAGCAAGCGGCGGTTTTGTCCGTTGTCCAGGCAATTGGCGATGAGGCAAAGCCGGTGGAAATAGCGCGGTATCTTTTACGAGAACCTCACACAATTTCTGGAATCCTGAGCCGGATGCAAGAAGAGGGGCTGGTAAGAAAAGTCAAGGACCTGGACAGAAAGAACCTGGTCAGAGTCGTGCTGACAGAGAAGGGCCGCAAAGCTTATAAGCAATCAACCAAGAGAGAGTCCATTCACAGAATAATGTCCTGCCTATCCGAAGAAGACCGCCAACAACTGAGGGTGCCCCTGGAGAAATTATGCCGCAAGGCGCTTGAAGAGCTCGGGGTAGGCCGTAAGCCACCCTTCTTGTTCTTAGAGTGAGGATTATCTTGGTGGCACTAGGGTTTAAAAAAGAGCTCAGGCCCGCGGGTTTCGGGGTCGATATCTCGTTTCATCTCCAAACCGGTTATCTCGGCGAGAACGACCTCACAATAGGAAAAGACCAAGCAACCCTCAAGCAGATGACCTCCATAAGCTCTACCATCCTCAAGCCCCGATGAAATGGAAATGTGGCAATGGATATTGACTTCGCCATCCTTCCTGGCGATATTACCCGTAAGGGAGAGCAGTTCTAAAGGTTCCTTCTTCGGTGTATAGATACGGTTCCGGTCCATAATCGGGAATTCATCAGGGAAAAACCTGACATTGCGGAGAGTTACCTGGCTCAGACTACCTGCCCCGGAAAGGACCAATCCTGACTGAATGTTTTCCCTCTTGACGATTTCTTCCAGGGACTTCATCAGGTCGCAGCCAGGTCCTAACCTAAAAGCCACCATCTTGCCCAGTGACCCTCTGCCAATTCTAATCTTTTCAAATTCGCTCATAACTTAGCTAACCTTCAAGTTTGTCTATCATTAAGATTTAGAATGCTAACTTATGGCTATGTTAAGTCCCTAATCGCTAGATGTCAAGACCTCCAACCAGCCGAAAGCCGGCGCCTGGATATAGGAGGAAGGCCTTCTACTCCACATTCGACTCTCGGCTATATAGTCGTTCTTTCCAGCGCACACCGGCACCGACTGTCCGCCGAAAAATAGCGCAGAAACTGGCCAGAAAAAGGAACGATAAGCCGACCGGGTGCAGGAAAATCGAAATGGATGGTTCCTTGAAACGGTTATCCACCAGCCAGCGCATGAATAATATTATGGCTATCTGCGAAACGATAATGGTTCGCAGACCGGTGGGGGCAGTCACAACGAATAGCTCTCGCCAGAGTGAGTAGAAAGGTAACAGGAAGAAAACGTAAGCGGCTGCCATCATTGCCGTCAGTGCTACCGGGGATAACGAAAGCACGGAATATATCCACTTGATAAAACCCTCCCACATTGCCCCCACGTTATGGTACATATTACAGGAAACCGCCGGTGATAAATCCACAGCTACTTGACGGCCATGGCGCCGACTTACCTCAATTCCCAGCCAGACGTCTTCCAGTATCCTAGACTTCACTGCCTCGTGACCACCGATACGCCAGTATTCCTGCACAGGAAAAAGGAGAAACTGGCCGATAGCCAAAGTCGGCTTAGGTTCTCTGGAGCGCTGTAGCCACCACAGTGGAAACCAGCTGAGGATAATAAAGTACAGCACCGGGATAGCTACCTTTTGCGCTAAGGAATTAGCCAGCTGACGTGGGAAGCCAGAAAGCAGCGAAGATTTCAGCCTAATAGCCTGGGCAAGGGCACTGTGCAACATGTAGGGAGCATGTGTGGTATCAGCGTCAACAAACAGTAACCAGGAACCTTTAGCCTGTTTCGCCAGTTGATAGCAGGCGAAAGGCTTACCGGCCCAGTCTTCCGGAAGGGGGTCACCTCTGAGTAATTGGATGCGACTATCATTAGCGGCTATCTCTTCCACAATGGCCGCCGTATTATCCGATGAGTTATCATCTAGCACCAGAATCTCAAAATTAGGGTAGTCCTGTTTCTGGAGAGACTCCAGACAGTTGGCTATATTTACCGCTTCATCTCGGGCAGGAATAAGGATGGAGATAAGGGGTGCCGGCTCAGGGACTTTATCATCGCGGCGAAGTGTTTTCAGACTTCTTAAGTTCAGGGTAAGATTAAGCAGGAAGATAATCAGCCCAACGACAATTATTCCCTGATATAGCATTCTCTAGCCCCCTCTTATCAGGTTAAATTTCTCAACTTCTTGACTGGTACCATCGGATGAGTTTTATTCTAAATCTGGGAAAAGTCTTCAGACTATCATACTGCTTTACCGCAAATATTGCCAGCACGCACAGCATGAAGAGAGATTCCCATGAGTTTCCCTTGGCAATCACCAGATAGGCGAGTGACCCGGCCGGAGCGAATATTACCGTCCAGGCATCCGGTTCGATGCAGAGAAACGCCAGGAAGATAAAGACAGCAAAGACAATTAGCAGCTCATGTTGAGGTAGCGCCAAGAGAACACCAAAAGTAACGGCAATTGCTTTACCGCCTCTCAGCCGAAGGAACGGGGAGAAAGCATGCCCCAAAATGGCACTCAGCCCTACCACCATCACTACCACCTCAGAAAAACCAAAGACTGAGTGAGCTAAGAATACCAGAGGAAATCCTTTGGCTATGTCCAGGGTCAAGGCAATCAGACCTGATTTGACATCTCCGGCCCGGAAAACATTGGCGGCACCGGGATTGCCGTCCCCGTAATTTCTGATATCTTTCCCTAGAAGCCACCGCCCAGCCCACAGCGAAAAGGGACAGGCACCCAACCAAAAAGCAGCTGTCGCCAATAATAGAGAGTTAAAAACTTCCGTCACCGCAATACTGCCAGCTAGATGTAAAAGCATCTAAAATTTCTAGGTAGTATAACCTAAAACTCTGCCGTCGTAAAGTATGGGCTCAGATTACCGCCAGAAAACAGGCAAAAAGTTATGCCTATCGCCCAACTGTCGTTACCACTTACCTAACTCTTTCAGTAGCTTGAGCACCATCCATGAATAGCTACTGGTGGTAGTACCACCCATGGCCGCGGATACGGATACGGCTTCCACGACCTCAGCTTTACTGGCTCCCGCCTCTACGGCAAACTTAGTTTGGGCCAGGATACATGGGGGACATCCTGCCCGGAGGGCAATGCCAAGCGCGATTAGTCGTTTGACCTTAAGACTAAGTGCGCCGTCCTGATATACCTCATTACTGAAGGTATTTTTGGCTGCCATCACCGCCGGTAGCTCCTCTTGAAACTCGATTATGCCCTTCACAATCTCATCAAAAAGTTCTGACTGGCTTTCCATACTTAGTAACCTCCTTACTCATTT
>DAOUZD010000036.1 GCA_030665795.1 Dehalococcoides sp. | reverse complement strand
AAGGAAAATCCTCTGGATAATCTGACGACCGTAATTGAGGCAAAGGAACTACTGGAACTCCAACGGGTATGTCGGCAGGTATATGTTGAGGACTCAGTCCGCAACTACGTGATTGCCATCACCAGAGCTACACGGAATCATGAGGGTATTAAATTGGGGGCTAGCCCTCGCGCCTCGCTAGGCCTTCATTTGGCCTCGCAAGCTTTGGCGGCAATTCGGGGGCGAAACTACGTTATTCCAGATGACGTAAAGCATTTGGCCGTTCCGGCTCTAGCCCATCGCCTGATTCCCAAAATAGAAGCTCGGCTAAGGGGACGCCCGTTGGAAGCCATAGTCAGCGAAATCACGTCTAGTGTACCCGTACCAGTGGAAGCACAGACATAAGGATGAGGGCTTTAGCTCTAGGGGTAACGCCCTGAAGCGAATGGGCCTAGAACACAATTTGACGTGTTGTGCACAATCTCAATCGTTAATAGCAGAGAAGCTACCTGTCCTAAATTGAGCAGAATAGAATAATTCATTCTCAAGCCTGATACGCATTTCCAGCAGTCTAATTCCAAATTGCCCCTCCAGTCGCTTTGCGAGTTCCTTCTGACCAGGCTTCAAGCCTCCATGCGGTTCTCGTACTCCCGTTTTAACCTCAACTAGATATGTCTCCCCCTCTTTAGATGCAACAAAGTCCGGACCCGATGCACCGTATTTTCCTTTAACCTCTTCATAAATTCCTAATATTTTTCTATTTAAGCATAGCTTCTTGCATACCTGTGGGCAAAAACGAGACAGGTAATGACGACAATTTTCCCAAATTTCATAATAAGGCCATAGAGATTCTTGGCAGGGAATCAGTGGCTCTCGACACCACCGGAAACCTTCAATTAACGCGCAATCTTTCATACAAAGCTCATGTAGTGCTTCAATGTGGCGGCATTTTTTCTTACGGAATAGTAAGCTGCCAAATGGCTCAACTATGAACCCCTGCTCACGTAATAAGTCTTTGGCAATGATTTCTCCGAATCTGCCCAATGAATTGGGGTCCAGGACATATTTACCTGATCTTAATACCGGTTTCATTTATAACCACACCGGATAACACCGCTTATAGCTCCATTGTAATACAATACGGGTCATCTTGGAAGGAATTATAGGTGATTGCACATTCCGGCTTTTAGTTAATTCTGAGGATTAATTTGAGAGAGGTCAACCTGATTCGTTTAAAATTGAATAGATTTTGGGCCTATTCCGGCTACAAGAATACTTTGAAAATCGGGAAAATAACAGCCTGACTTTTAATCAGGGTGTCACAGGTTCGAGACCTGTACGGCCTACACTCAACCCTCTCCCCCTCTTCTAACGAATTTCTAACGAATGCTTCTCTGTTCTGTTTTTGCGATGATTTTTTCAACCAACCAGTAATTTTCTTAGAGCTTGCGCATGTAAAATACGCAATGACGAGCATGCTTAGGGTCAGTAAAGAACATGAGGCCACCTAACTGGTCTTCCGACTCACTTTCTATCAGTGCCATGCCGAGTTTCTCCAAGCTCTTCAGTAATCGACGCTCATCATAGAGCTGGAAAGTTCGTTCGGTTCCATAGTCTTTGTCAAAGATGCTGAGCACGCCGCGGCCATTTTTAAACATCAGCTGGAGAACACCATGCCGTTTTAATACCCGGCATAACTCGGGCAAGGTAGACGTCTCTACTATCCCGGGCTTGATATGCTGGATGACTGCGTTACACATGACGAAATCGAAAGAAGAGGTGGGGAACGGGAGTTCTTCCCTCAAATCGGCAACTGAAAGTCTATCGGCAATCTCAGGATGGAGTCTAATGGCGGTGTCAAGATTCTCTTTGACCGCATCGACGCCAAATATGTCATAGCCAACTGACCAGAGATGGTACACGTCACGTGCCCCGGCACCGCAACCAGCATCAAGGCCACGCTTGCCCGGAACTAGAGTCTTGAGATGTTCTATTAGAGCCATGTCCCCGGCAAGTTTAGGGTGAGAAGATTCAATATATACGGACTGTAGAAACTGATGAGAGACTTCGGCGTATCGGTCGGCATAACGGGCATAAAATTCACCTGAATAATCTAACATAATGCCTTCCTGAGTACTCCTTAACCCAATTATAACAGGTATGGCAGGTTACTATTAAAAATGGCTGGTTGTTAATCTCAAACCCTGTAGATGTATCGTAGCGAATAAGTTTGCCTACAAAAAAAGCTGAAAATATTAAAAAAAGCTGCTTGAGTTCAATTCAAGAGGATACGCGAGTATTTTAGAGGATATTCAAGAATTGTGGCGAATATGTTAGTAAGAGAGCTCTATACGGTGATGTTCAACTAACAAAAACAAATTATTACCAGTAGAATTTTTAATTAACAACTTTGACTTAACACCTTTTGTCTGATAAATTGCTAAAGGCTCATGTCCAGAAATATTAAGGCTTAGGGAGGTTCTATCAAAAGTACTTTCAAAGGAGGCAGGGAGCTTCTGCAGTATCAGGAACCGAATATGATATTCATATTCGCCATCAGTAATCCTCATTATTTCTTGCGTTTTTCAACTGGCTTCACTTTAGTTTAAGCACCTAGTGTTCATTTTTCACCCCGATTTTATCGCCCGGAGTTGTTATGACTGAAAACAACAAAATAATATGTTGCCGGAATTTATGGAAAATCTTCGGCCCCTCTCCGGAGAGTGTGTTTGGTATTATTGAAAGTGGCAAAACCAAGCAGGAGGTCATGGAGGAGACCGGGCATGTTATTGCCATAAGGGATGCCTCGTTTGAAGTAAAAGAGAACGAGGTGTTCGTTGTTATGGGGCTGTCAGGAAGCGGGAAATCGACCCTGGTCCGCTGTCTCAATCGGCTCATCGAACCAACCAAGGGCACCATATTTGTCGAAGGTGTCGACATTGCCCAAATTAATAACCATGAGCTCAAAGAACTGCGCCGCCACAAGCTGAGCATGGTATTTCAGAGCTTCGGTCTGTTACCGCACCGCTCGGTACTGGATAATGTTTCCTTCGGTCTCGAAGTTCGCGGCGAGAGCCGAGAGACCAGAAAGGAAAAGGCTTTAGAGGTTCTACAGATTGTAGGACTGAAGGGCTGGGAGAGCAGCCGGATACATGAACTCAGTGGTGGTATGCAGCAACGAGTCGGCCTGGCCCGGGCTTTAGCAGTGGGTTCCGAAATACTGCTTATGGACGAGCCTTTCAGTGCTCTGGACCCGCTTATTCGCCGACAGATGCAGGAAGAATTTTTAAAATTGCGCTCAAAGGTGAAGAGGACGGTAGTCTTTATCACCCACGACCTGCTTGAGGCGCTAACTTTAGGCGACCGCATTGCCATTATGCGGGACGGAATAATAGTACAGCTAGGTACCCCACAGGATATCGTGTCTCATCCGGCTGATGACTACGTGAGAGAATTTGTCAAAGACGTGCCTCGTGGTAAGGTAGTGGTGGCCCATACGATTATGGAAAAACCCTCGGCGGTGATTGACAGCGACCAGACCCTTGCCACCGCTATCGAAGAAATGAGGAAAAACGAAACCGAACAGACTTTCGTGGTTGATAATTGCGGCGTACTCAAGGGGACTTTAACCATGGAGCAGGCCATAGCCGAGAAAAATAACGGCTCAATCGAGGTAGGCGAGATAGCCAGTCAGGAATTCCCAGCCACATCACCGAACACCCCACTTGAACAGTGCCTGCAACTGGTGGCAGAGGGCGACACACCAGTGGCGGTAATGGACAAGGAGCGGCGTCTGCTCGGGGTAATCACTAGAGCAGTATTGCTCAAAGCCGTATAGTCTAACGTTGGCGTCGGTGGAGAGACCCGACCTGCATCCACAACATCGGAACTGAAAGCATAAGGAAAGGAGAAAAAGGAATGAAGAAAGTTTTGACTGTTTTACTACTTACGGTAATAGTCGCCAGTATGGCCATGGTGGGCTGTGGTGAGAAGGAAAAAGAGCCCATCAAGATTTCTGACCTCAACTGGGGCAGTGCTCATTTCCAGTCCGAGATGGCCAAGATAGTCATTGAGGAGGGTTACGGCTACCCGGTAGAGCTTATCCCGGGAGCAACTATACCACTGTTCCAGGGAACACGCACCGGCGACCTTGATGTGTTTCTGGAGGGCTGGCTACAAAACCAGCAAGAAGCAGTCGATAAAGCCCTAGCGGCTGGGGATATCGTCATGCTGGGTTTCCTGAACAACGATAACTGGCAGAGCGGTTTCGTGGTGCCGACCTATGTCATCAAGGGTGACCCTGACCGTGGCATTGAACCGATGGCGCCGAATCTGAAGAGTGTTTTTGACCTTGACCAGCCGGAATATAAGGAGCTGTTCCAAAATCCGGAGAACCGGAGCAAGGGCATGCTGCTGAATGGACCGGTAGGCTGGGAATGTGAGATAGTCATCATAGAGCAGGTTGCCGCTTATGGACTTGACGACGACTATGACGTAATCAACACCGGCAGCCAGGAGGGTCTCTTTGCTTCCCTTAAGGGCACTTATGATAAGGGGGAACCCTGGATAGGCTATCTGTGGGGTCCCACCTGGATTGCCGGTGCACTCGACCTGACACTGCTGGAAGAGCCTGCCTATGACCAAGCGGTGTGGGATGAGAACCACGGTTGTGCCTGGCCATCCGTTGACCTTTTCATAGCCGCGCACAAGGACTTCCCGGATAAGGCACCTGATGTAGCTGAGATGTTCAAGAAATGGAAGATGAATACGGCAACCCTTGATGAGGCTCTGGTCTATATGGATGAGACCGGTGGCGAACCGATTGATGCTGCCGTTTGGTTCCTCCAGGAACGAGAAGAACTGTGGACTCTGTTCGTACCTGCAGACGTTGCTAAGAAGGTTAAAGAAGCAGTAGCCCAGATGTAGCCGGATAGAACTACACCCGCCGATTTATTGGATACGGCGAGACGGGTTATCCCTCAGGCTCTTACGCCCCCGCTCTACGGTCGCCCTAGTTTTAAGTAGAGCGGGGGTATCTCTGAAGGTAACGAGGTGATAAGGTAATGTTTGATTTCCCGGAGATATTAGCCTTTCCCCTCCTGGGGGAATGGATTAACCTGGCAGTAGAATGGCTGACCATAAACTTGGAGCCATTCTTTGATGTCATTACGATAGGTATCAGGGAGCCGCTGGTAGGGATTGAACATGGTCTATGGTGGCTTCCTTGGTGGGCAGTGATTGTCATCCTTGCCGGGGTAGCCTGGAGATTTGCCGGGCGCAGGATTGCTGTTATCGCCCTAGTGGGGATGTTTTTTATCGGCGTCATGGGGCTCTGGGACCAAACTATGACCACCCTAGCCATAATCATTACCTCTGTTGTTGTGTCCCTGCTGGTTGGTATTCCTCTTGGCATTGCAGCTGCCAAGAGCGACCGTTTCGAAGCAATGATACGGCCGGTTCTGGATGGCATGCAGACCATGCCCAGTTTCGTCTATCTCATCCCGGCGGTGTTCTTCTTTGGACTGGGAAAGGTACCGGCAGTGGTGGCTACATTTATCTATGCAGTGCCACCCTGCATTCGTCTCACCAATCTGGGTATCCGTCAGGTATCCAAGGACCTGGTTGAGGCTGGCCAGGCCTTCGGCTGTACCGGCGTACAGCTTCTGTTAAAGATACAGCTCCCACTGGCTCGCCCCAGCATCATGGCGGGTGTCAACCAGACCATCATGATGGCACTGGCAATGGTAGTTATCGCCTCAATGATAGGCGCCTCTGGGCTTGGCCTTGAGGTTCTAAGGGGTATTCAGCGCCTTGACGTGGGGCGCGGTTTCCTTGCCGGCTTTGCTATCGTTATCGTCGCCATTCTAATTGACCGAATAAGCCAGTCACTGGGGAAAGCTAACAGCACCATAAAGCTGTTGAAGCGCTAATCCCTCACCCCCTCCGCTTGGCTAAGGCCTGTTCGAAGACGACTGCCCCTTTGGATGATTCCACTTTAAAGACGCCGTTGGAGACCTCGATACCTAGTTTAGTGATTACAACCGTTTCTTTTGGCTTCAGGTAGCCGATCCAGCCGGTACTGCCTCAATTTCTCTGTGTGCCCTTGTCTAGGCAAAGCGTCTTTCTTCCCATTGTCCCGACAATGCAGTAATAGGCATTACTGGTGGTAGAGTTATCCTTGCCAGGACACCCCCCCATTTCACTTTATGACGTTCTGTTGTGCCGTTGAACAGAAGTCATTATTTTTTAACATTGCGCCTAAGCTTAAATTGTCACCACAATGCGCAATATGACGGAAAATCAGGTGCAGTCGCCTAGAATTTGAGA
The DNA here is from genome assembly GCA_030665795.1 of Dehalococcoides sp. The sequence continues at coordinate 540 of DAOUZD010000036.1, read as the reverse complement.
GACTGTAGTCGATTTTTAGTGCAGAGTTCTTCCCTGGTTTGGTAACCGGGTTCCTGGTGCCGAAAAGGGAACTCGAAGCTAGCTCTTGGTAGTACCTGCTAATTGACAATAACAGATGCCCCAGGATCAAAATCTGGACGGTTTGTGGGCATGGTGAATGGAATTCTACCTTTCTTTTAAGAGGGACTAAGCCCCTCTTCCCTTAGTAAGGGAAGAGGGTGTTTATCAACCTCACCGCGGTTGCCCCCTCTCCTTTGAAGGAGAGAGGGGGGACTAAGGGGGTGAGGTGCCTCTAGTAATATACCGCTGGTAACATACTAGAAGGCATCTTGTTTATTCAGCTTTATCATCCAACAAAAGGAAGTATTGTTGAATGAACTGAATACGAATTAGCTTCATCTGGTATAAGTATGCTTTACAAAAGAACCTTTTGAAAAGAAAAAGAAGTAGTTACTTTTTTGATAAATTGGTTAAAGTGCATTTTGGCTATAAATGTAGGAGTTCCTCAGAAACGGTCCTATCCAACATTCACCTTTGTTA
>DAOUZD010000097.1 GCA_030665795.1 Dehalococcoides sp. | reverse complement strand
GTAACCACCGCTGAAACTCCCTGGTCTATAAGGAAAACCTCTCACCCTGTCTGGGGACGAGAGGCTCTACCACCCCCGTTTAACTAACCACAAGTCTTATTATAGCAGTGACCGATGGTGAGTGCAATCACCCCTGCCTTTCGAGATAATTAACTCAGCTTGTCAGCTTCGGCAGTAAGACGCTATAATGTTCCCAGTCCGCATGATTAAGAGAGTTTTCCCCATTTTAGCCCTTTCCATCTTTTCCTCGATGTTAGGCGCCGGCATCGTCATCCCGCTTTTGCCGCTTTATGCCGAGAGCATGGGGGCAAGCGGGATATGGCTGGGGGCAATCTTTGCCGGGTTCTCTATTTCCCGAACTATAGTTACGCCTATCTTTGGTAGACTTTCTGACCGCAGTGGCCGAAAGCCGTTCATCTGTATCGGCCTTTTTTTCTATGCTTTAATCTCACTGGGCTTTATCTGGGCGGATAGTGTCTCCCAGTTAGTCTTAATCCGTCTGGTGCACGGTGTGGCTGGTGGCATGATTTTGCCCATCGCTCAGGCCTATGTTGGTGATATTTCTCCTGAGGGCGAAGAGGGCAAGTGGATGGGTTACTCCAATGCTGCCTTCTTCAGTGGTTTTGGTTTTGGGCCGTTAATGGGCGGGGTATTAACGGAGCACTTGGGCATGGATATTGCCTTCTTCACTATGGGTGGTCTCAATCTATTGGCGTTCTTCATCGCTGTTTTTTTCCTTCCTGAAATTAGCCGTCAGAAATTATCGGCAAGCCCCCCTCTTTCTTTCAAAGAGATGAGCCAGAGCGGCACGATGGTCGGTCTTTTTAGTTTTCGTCTGACACTTACCTTCGGTAGAGCCTCCTTTTTTACCTTTCTGCCTGTTTTTGCCGCCACCGGTCTCGGCTTGCGTCCTAACCTCATCGGCGTCCTGCTGGCGGTTTACCTGTTGCTTTCATCATTGCTTGGGATTCCCTCGGGTAGAATTGCTGACCGATTCAGTAGAAGGTTTCTGGTGGTTCTCGGCTGCCTTATCAGTTTTACCTACCTGGTTTTGGTTCCATTGGCACATGATTTCTGGCAGCTATTGGCGCTGTGTGTTTTAGGTAGCCTCGGTGGGTCCATTGCTCTTCCGGCCGCTTCAGCCCTGGCGGTAGAGGAGGGCAGGAAATATGGCATGGGCTCAGCTATCGCTGTGTTTACCGTGGCACTCAGCATCGGTATGGCAGTGGGACCAATTTTAAGCGGGGCAATAGTCGATTTTACCACTATCAACTCGGCATTTTACTTGGGCGCGGTTATGGCGCTGGTGGGGGCTGGTTTATTTGCCTGGTTCACCCGGTCATAAATTGCCCTACGCTTAAGGAACTCTCTTTTTCAGTTGGTTCTCAACGAAGCTAACTATGAAAAGCAGCAAAGCGCTGAGCAGCAGGGCACCCAAATCCAGATACTGTATCGCCAGTAATTTGCTGATAAGACCGGCTACACCGCCACCGATGAGTGCTGCCAGAGCTCCTGAAGAAGTAACTTTTAACCGGTTCTTAAAAAACCCGGCGATAACCGGTAGAATTACCCCGCCGGTATATACCGTATAGGCAAAGAGGAGAGCACTTATCACCCCCTTAAGTGCTAGCGCCACGACCAGAGAGCATATACCCAGCAGTACTATTGCCCAGCGGGAACGCGGCAGGATTTTACTCGGGCTGAGTGAAGGACGTAACCAGCCGACTATGTCCACCATTAGTATGGTGCTGGCACTTAACAGGGTAGTATCTGCCGAGGACATCACGGCGCAAAGCAGGGCAGCGAGCACGATGCCACCGAGGAGCGGTGAGAAAACTTCCTTGATGACCATGGGAAAAGCCTGCTCCGGTGAAATCTCCGGGAATAGGGCAGCTGCTCCCATACCGATAAAAGTAATGGCAAAGGCGAGAGGTATCATTAGCAATGCTGTCCAGAGTACGGAAGCTTTAGCTGTCTTATCATCCCGGGCACAGAAAAGTCGGGAATACATATCTGGCCCGACGACATAAGTTAAGCCCACCAGCAAGAGAAGGGTGGCCAGATTAATCCCCCCAAATTGCGGACTGAGTGGAAAAGAAAACTGCCCTGGTGAAAGGGAACTCTGTAACCCGTCCCATCCCCCTAGACGAGACAGGAGCAAGGCTAATCCGCCGGAGATTCCGACAAAGATTATTACTGCTTGCAGAGCATCGGTGCGGATGATGGCATGCTGACCACCCAGTGCTGTGTAAGTGATGAAGATAACAGTAGAAATAGCCATCCACAAAGTCGGGCTGCCCATTCCCAGGATACTCAGTATTTGTCCGGCAGCGATAATTTGGGCAGCGACAACGCCGACCCAGGCGACAACAATAAGGACTGAAGCGGCGAGGGCCATCCGGCGGTCATACTGTTTCTCAATCAGTTCCGGCAGGGTATAAAGCGCCAGTCTCCTTACTTTTTGGGCAAAAAACAGCCCCAGAAATAACAGACCGATGCTGCCGACCAGCAACCACCACGCCCCGGTTAGTCCCTGTTTGAAGCCTAACCCGGCCATACCTATCGTGGCTGAACCACCGATAATGGTGGCTAATAATGAGCCGGTGATGAATGGAGAAGAACCTCTCCTGCCCGCGACAAAGAAATCATCGGCCCCTCTTGCTTTCCTTCTACTGGCGATGCCTATGGCAAGCATGGCCAAAAAATAAAGGGTAATAATAATCAGTTCAGTCATTTCTACCGTTCCTCATTTTATGCTGGTCCGCCAGTGGCTTTAACTGGAAGATTTAGCAGTTTTATTGAGAACGGAGTTGAATGGAAAATAAAAAACATAGGGCAGGTGGTGGGGGCTATCGTGCCTGTTTTAGGGTCGATTTTATTTCCTTGGCTTCTCGATACCGATAAGGGCAATCTCGATATTTTGGCCGCATTTTGAACAGGTTACATTAAAAGTAATTGGCCGCTGCATTACCCGTTCGGCAACGGCGCTAACAATCGAATCGATATTATCTAAACGCTGGTCTAGCATATCCAGCTGTTTTTTAATCTGTTCAATATCCCGCGTCTGCTCTTTAGCTACCGAACCAGATTCATTATTCTCCGCCAAGACGTCACCCTCCAGCAGATTATGATTAGACTAATTATACGTATCAGGCGAAAATATGTCAAAGGTTATCTTAAGATGGGTGTTTAAAAGGGGAAGGGTCACCAAATAAAAATGTTAGTGGAGTGCGGTCAGTAAATAATCTGTTCTTCGGCGGTTGATTTGCAACGATTAGAGGGGTATAATTTCAAAAACAAGGGAGCAAGCCTTATCCTGGTTAATAATATAAAGGAGGAGTCAAATGCCTGAGGAAGTAATCGGCAGTGTGAGTGACTTCTTTGCCCACCCCGTAGTCGCCGGCATTGAGCTAACCGGGACGCTGAAAGTGGGTGACCAAATCCATATCAAAGGACATACCACTGATATGGAGCTAACCATTGCCTCGATGCAGATTAACAATGTCAATGTTAACGAAGCTAAAGCCGGGGATGCCATCGGGATCAAGGTTAGTGAGCGGGTGAGACGAGGGGACACTGTCTATAAAGTTACCGACTGAATTAGCCTGATAGCTGAGTCACGTCTAATTGTGGCTTTAACCTTAGGCTAGCCGATGGCTTTGATGAGATTGGCCATTTCAATGGCACTCATTGCGGCGTCAAAGCCTTTATTGCCCGCTTTAGTTCCAGACCGTTCGATAGCTTGCTCCAGGGTATCTGTGGTGAGGACACCGTAGGTCACCGGCAGGCCGGTCTCTAGGCCTACTCTGGCAATACCCTTGGTAACTTCAGCGGCAATATATTCCCAGTGAGGCGTGCCGCCACGTATCACCGCTGCCAGACAGATAACCGCATCGTACTTTTTGGACTGGGCTAGTTTCAGCGCTACTAACGGGATTTCAAAGGAACCGGGCGTCCAGGCAACCTCGATGTCTTCTTCGTTCACACCGTGGCGGAGTAGCGCGTCTTGGGCTCCCTCCAGTAGTTTCTGGGTAAAGAATTCATTAAAGCGGGAGACTACCAGCCCAAACTTCAATCCTTTTCCCAGTAGTATTCCCTCAAAGCGTTTACCCATTATCTTCTCCTTAATTTTTATTTATCTTAACCCTAATTATCCGGGGTAGTATCCGGTACTTTTAGGAGGTGGCCTAACTTTTTCTGTTTGGTCTGCAGGTAGCGACTGTTAAACCGGTTGGGAGAGGCAATAATCGGCACTATCTCCACTACCTTTAGTCCGTAGCTTTCTAACCCGATCACTTTTTTGGGGTTGTTGGTGAGTAACCTGATGTTGTGTAAGCCCAGTTCGGCTAGAATTTGGGCACCGACGCCGTAGTCCCGCAGGTCGGGGGCAAAACCTAAGGATAGATTGGCTTCCACGGTGTCCAGCCCTTTATCTTGAAGGGCATAAGCCCTAATCTTGTTATGGATACCAATGCCTCGTCCTTCCTGTCTCATATAGAGGAGAACGCCTCGTCCCTCCTCGGCAATGCTTTTCATGGCGAGATTAATCTGCTCACCGCAGTCACAGCGAAGACTGCCGAATACTTCGCCGGTGAGGCAT
>DAOUZD010000179.1 GCA_030665795.1 Dehalococcoides sp. | reverse complement strand
GTTTTGAAGAAGGAGACCTTCATTATCTGGTCATTGGTAATATCAGCCCTAAAGGGATTTGCGGTAGCGGATTGGTGGAATTAGTTGCCGTGCTCTTGGAGCTCAGCGTAATTGATTATGAGGGCTTAATTCGTCCCCCTCAGGAAAGAGTAGCCGAAGGCTTGAGTCCAAGACTAATCAATCGGGCAGGGGTCTATGACTTTCTCATCGCCTCCGCAGAGGAAAGCTACGACCACAAGCCGCTCTATCTCAGTCAAAGAGACGTTCGCGAACTTCAGCTCGCCAAGGGGGCTATCGCAGCTGGTGTAAAAACCCTGATGGACGAAATGGGTATCGCAACTGAGGACATTGACCGTGTGTATCTCGCCGGCGCCCTCGGAAACTACATTAGCCCATACAGCGCCATGCGCATCGGTCTTATTCCCAGGCTCAATCCGGAAATTATCAGGTCGTTAGGTAACGCTGCCAGTACGGGGGCCTCCATGGTCCTTTTGTCTAAGGATTACTGGCGCAAGGCTAACGAGCTTGTCGATTTCATTGAGCATATTGAGCTGTCTTCCCGTCTCGACTTCAATCAACATTTTATCGAGCAGATAGATTTTCCTAAAGAGAATCTACTGGACCTTTACCGTGAAGAGGTGGGGGAGGAGGTGATAAAAACAATCAAGGTTGGAGAGGTAATGACTCCCGATTTCCCTACAGTATCTTCTACTATATCTCTGGAAGAATTAAGAGAATGGTTGCGTGATACAGGTCATCATGGCTTCCCAGTTCTAGACGAGGCGGGGCGTCTATTTGGGTGTGCCACATTAGCAGACCTGGAGAGTGCTGTGCGAAGCGGGGAGACCGACCTTACTGTAGGCGATATCGCTACTAAAGAACTTTTCGTGGCTTATCCCGACCAGTCCTTATATGAGGTGTTAGGAGCTACCGTGGAAGATTATGGACGTATCCCCGTTGTGGACCGGCATGATAGGAGCCGCTTACTTGGGGTGTTGCGCCGCCACGACATAATGAAGGCATACCGTGAGAGAGTAGCAAAAATCAGAAAAGCAGGTAAAGGATTGCCCTAAATAGAATCTATGGCGGGGTATTCCGGACTGCTCGGTCATTATAATACTGATGAGGAAAGAAATGAGAGGCAGTTTAACCGTTGGAATTGCTGGCGCTGGTGGTGATGGAGTAGTAGTGCTGGGTAGTTTTCTGCAAAAACTTGCTGCCTGGCAAGGGTATTTCAGCCAGATGCCCAGGTATTATGGAGCCCAAATCAGAGGTGGCGGTTCAGCAGTAAAATTAGGTTTGGATGCCGAATGTCTCTCCCTGCCAAAAGATAGTCTGGATATTTTGGTATGTTTTAATTGGGAGAAGTATTTGGAGGTTGAGCAGGACCTGCCGCTCGGAGTAGATACCCTTGTCCTTTATGAAAATGACCCCTCAATGGGAATCAATTTGACACAGAAATCTTTTAAGGTTGGTTTTTCCAGGAAAAGTCAAGAGGTAACCGGGTCGACTCTGAACAAGAATATCGTAGCATTAGGATTACTGATGAGAATTTTGGCTCTTCCTGAAGACCGGGTGAATGAAGCTATCGAAGAGGACGAGGAATTGAAACTGTTGAAGCAGAATCTCTTGGCTCTCAAAGCGGGGGAGCATTTGTTTTCCCAATTCTCTTTTCCTGAGTTAAGATTATCTCCGGCACGGGACGATTCGGCCAAACTCATTCTTCATGGCAACACTGCTATGGTGCGAGGGGCAATCCATGCCGAGTGTCGAGTATTCTTTGGTTATCCCATTACACCCGCAGCAGAAATTATGCAGGAAATGCAGGAGGAACTTTCCCGGAGAAAGGGCACTTTTCTTCAGGCTGAGGATGAAATTGCTTCAGCTGGATTGGCTGTTGGGGCTTCCTTAACTGGGGCAAAGTCAATTACCAGCACCAGCGGTCCGGGATTTGACCTAATGACCGAGATGATGGGACTGGCATCAGCCGCTGAAATTCCGATGGTGATTATTGATGTGCAACGCTGTGGTCCCTCCACAGGCATACCATCCAAGTCCGAGCAGTCAGACCTTAATCATGCTATCTACGGCGGGCATGGTGAAGCTCCAAGGGTAGTTATGGCTGCTTACGATGTAGAAGGGTGTTACCGCTTGGTCATCGAGAGCATTAATATCGCTCAATACTTTCAGACTGTGGTTGTTCTCCTTTCTGACCAATGGCTCGGGCAGACTTTAGTGGCTATCAATGATGAGTTTCTGAAAAAAGATTATCCGATTGGGGAAAGGAAAAAACCTGCCAGAAAAGGTCTCGGGGGTTATCACCGCTATCGATTAGGGGAAGATTTTATTTCACCAATGGCAGTTGTTGGTGATGAAGGATTGGTATATCAAACTACTGGACTTACTCACAACGAGGAGGGAGCACCAGCGTTTGATTTTGAGACCCATCAAAGTATGCACGAAAAAAGGTGGAAGAAGCTTACGCCGCTTTGTCAGAGAGATGAGCTGGTTAAGGTTTTTGGGGAAGGGGAATCCAGCAAGGGAATAATAACTTGGGGTTCTTCTGCTCAGGTTGTTCTGGAAACAGTCAAAGACCTGGGGCTACAAGATGAGGTTAAAGTTTGTGTTCCCGAGCTAATTCATCCCCTGCCAGGGAGAATTGAGAATTTTTTAAGATCGATCGAGAAGCTGCTAGTGGTAGAGATGAACTATTCTGGTCAGCTTCATCATTATCTCCGTTCCCAAGTAGATTTACCCCAGAAGAC
>DAOUZD010000130.1 GCA_030665795.1 Dehalococcoides sp. | reverse complement strand
AGTTGAAATACACATTAGGACTCAGACGTGAACAGGAAGTTGTATTTAACCTTGCCCGGACACTACTGGATAAGTATTTCAACGATGACGACGGCAATGTCAAACCCTGGTTATTCCCGCAACTGGTTAATATCTCCCGCCAGTGGATGTCCCGGTGCGTCACTATTAAAGACAATGCTTTTATCCAGATGATACTCATTTCGGAAAACGCCCATTATGCCGCCGAGCGTATTTATACCTCTATAGCCGGTGCCAAAGCAGGCCAAGTTAGATTAAAGCCGATTCTGCGCCCCTATGATGCTACCGGCTCCACCAGGTATGTTGACTTTGACACCACGCGGTCGGTTTATCCCACCAACCCTAACAAATGCCATATTTCACACGTGGTGGCTGATACCCAGTCCTGGGAACAGAAAATGGCGCAGGCGTTGGAAGAGATGGACGAGGTAATCTGCTATGTGAAGAATCAAGGACTGGAATTTACTATTCCTTATGTTATTGATGGTGACGAGAAGAAATATTACCCGGATTTCATTGTCCGGCTAAGAAAACAGAACGGAGACCAGATAAACCTGATTGTGGAAGTCACCGGCGAAAAGAAACGGGAGAAAGCAGCTAAGGTGGCGGCCGCCCGCAACCTCTGGGTACCAGCGATAAATAACCACGGCGACTTTGGCAAGTGGGCGTTTATTGAAATCAGCGACCCCTGGGATGCCAAGAATACTATACGTGCTTTCTTAAAAGCAAAATCGGAAGGTACACTAGGTCTTCATTAAAAAGGAGATAAAATATGCCGCAAGATCAAATAAGTGGAGCCAAAGCCAATGCTGAAGGTCATGCCAGGGCTCAAAAAGTAGCTAAATATCTTGGAGCAAAGCTGATTCACCCTGGTATTAGCAATGAAGCTACATGGAACGGGAAAAATATATGTATTAAATCTGCTCGGCAGGGCAATACTTTAATTGGCGTCACTTCAGCAATGTTAAGTCATATAGAGAGTGTGGTGGCGGCACTGCAAGAGCCGGATGGTAAGTATTCTATTTTTGAAGTATCCTCTACATGGTTCAACAGTCAAATGAGGATCCCCGCTAAGTGGCCTAATATCGGTTTTGTTCAATGCGCCAAGATTCGTAGCAACGGCAGGATGATTGGGAGCATGTAATTGGGAATACAGCGAGGTATGGAAAGACACACCATACACAAAATTCGTGACTCAGTCCGTACTGGCAAGATCCCCGTTATATTCAAAGCTACTCAGGTTAACGATGCTCTCGGAATCACCTGGGCAGGCACTTTTTTGCCTAAACATCGGGTCGGTAATCCAGGAAATAACACAGAGCTATTCATCAGGGTCGACAAAGGGCTATATCGACTCAAGGTAATATCTGGAGGCTAATATCCATGAGCGCAGCTAAAAATAAACCCACAACGCCCATTGAAACCACAGTCCATAAAGACCGCCGCACCAATATTCCCACGGAAGAACTGCGTGACTTTGTGGCTGAGGATGAGAATAAACCCAAAACCATTCTCTACCCCCGTGACCCCTCACTTGACCCGCAACTGGTCTGGAAAGGTAAGGACGAGCAGGATTCACAAGACCTGGCAGTCCCCGCCGTGCCTATCTACATTCAGGAGAAAATCCACCCTAAATACCTGATTGAGGAGTTGCGCGCTCAGGCGAACAAGGAGAAACCGGAGAGCCAGTTCAACTTCTTTGCCGATTTCAATGGCATTGACTTTGAGACGATGGTGGAGTTCTACCAGCATGACCAGAACTGGTCTAACCGCATGATACTTGGTGATTCCCTGCTAGTCATGACATCCCTTGCCGAAAAAGAAGGGCTAAAGGGCAAGGTGCAGATGATTTATATTGACCCGCCCTATGGCATCAACTTTGGCTCCAACTGGCAGGTCAGCACCAGGAAACGTGATGTCAAGGATGGTAAAGCCGAAGACGCCACCCGCCAGCCCGAGCAGATTAAAGCCTTCAGAGACACTTGGAAACTGGGCATTCACTCTTACCTTGCTTATTTGCGCGACCGACTGGTTATCGCCCGCGACCTGCTAACAGAAACCGGCAGTGTTTTTGTCCAGATAGGCGATGAGAATGTGCACCTCGTGCGCAGCCTGATGGACGAGGTGTTTGGGAGCGAGAATTTCATAAGCCTCGTGGCATTTCAGAAGACTGGGCAGAAGGATTCAAAGACTATCGATGCCGTCTGTGACTACCTATTGTGGTATGCGAAAAGCGCAGACCAAGTGAGATATCGCCAACTCTATGCGAGGGAAGAGTTCTCTCCACTGATACACACCGATTATAGGTATATTGAACTCGCCGACGGGACAAGGAGACCACTCACCGATGAGGAGCGGACCGCGAAGGTCGCTCTTCCCAAAGATTCCCGTCCCTATCAATCAGTCTCACTTCATTCTCAGGACAGAACTGCGAACACTGACATCCCAGTTGCCTTGAACGGACAAGAGTTCTTCTGTCCGCCAAACCGCCACTGGTCAAATGAGCCGGAAGTAATCGAGAAAGCCTTCCTGTTCAGATATGTCGAGATACAAGGGAACACGCCACGGCGCGTGACTTTCTTTGACCAAGTGCCAGGAAGAGCATTAAACAACGTTTGGACAGACACTATGGGCGCTGACGAGCCTGTATACGTGGTCCAGACATCTACCAAAGTAATACAACGCTGCCTCCTCATGACCACAGACCCAGGTGACCTGGTGCTTGACCCTACATGTGGTAGTGGCACCACCGCTTTTATAGCGGAGGAATGGGGACGGCGCTGGCTCACCATAGACACCAGCCGGGTGGCGCTGGCCCTGGCACGCAGCCGGCTCATGTCCGCCAAGTTCCCTTACTACCTGCTGGCAGACTCACCGGAGGGCATTACTAAAGAGAGAGATGTTACCGGTATAACCCCGCCCGCCTATAAAACTGAATATGATATTAGAAAGGGCTTTGTCTATAAGCGGGCGACGCATGTAACCCTCAAATCCATCGCCAATAACCCTGATATCCAAGAAGGCATGAGTCGTAAAGAAATAGAGGCAGCCATTGCTAGCCATGCAGAAAGTGAAACCCTTTATGACCAGCCCTATGAGGATAAGAAGCGGGTTAGAGTCACTGGCCCCTTTACCGTGGAAAGCCTGTCACCGCACCGCTTTATCTCTCTTGATGAAGAACGCCCGGCAACGGAAAAATCAGCACATCAGGATGCCGACTCTGCCCAGTTTGAGACGATGATATTAGAGCACCTGAAAAAAGCCGGCGTCCAGAATACCGTCAAGAACGAGAGACTGAAGTTTGACCGCCTGGAATCTTATGCCGGCGAATATCTACAAGCTACCGGCGAATACACGGATAAAGACGGCAAGACGCGCCGTGTGGCAGTCTGCATCGGCCCGCAGTATGGCACCGTTGGCCCTGACTTGGTTAAGGAAGCGGCGAAAGAAGCTGTCAAGGGTGTGGGCTTTGACCTGTTAATCGTGTGCGGCTTTGCTTTCGACCCCCACGTGTCTGAAGAAGCCAAACGGTACGGCAATCTGACTGTTCTCATCACCAGGATGAACCCTGACCTTTCCATGGGAGATGAACTCCTGAAGAAGACCAGCGCCGGGAATTTGTTTATGGTCTTTGGCGAACCGGATGTGGTT
>DAOUZD010000132.1 GCA_030665795.1 Dehalococcoides sp. | reverse complement strand
TATGAAGCGTATTTTCCTCTGGGAAGGCTTCCCAGGACACCCGTTACGTAAGGATTTCATGTAATGGCACTTAAAACCGAACCTTTTATGCTCAATTTGGGACCGGTGCATCCCAGCACCCACGGGGTGTTTCGGATGAGGACGACCCTTGACGGGGAAGTGGTGGTTGATATCGAACCGATCTTTGGCTACCTCCACCGCGGGGTGGAGAAGCTGGCGGAACAGCGAACTTATACCGGGATTATCCCGTTAACTGACCGACTGGACTACATCGCCTCAATGAGCAATAATTTGGCTTATTGTCTCGCCGTGGAGAAACTGGCCGGGATAAAGGTGCCGGAACGGGCGGATTACATAAGAGTCATTATGGCCGAACTGCAGCGCATCGCCGCCTTCCTCATTGCCGTTGGCGCTTTTTTGAACGATTGCGGCGCTTTCTTTACCCCCTTCCTCTATATGTTCCGGGAAAGAGAGAAGATTATCGACCTTTTCGAGATGGTCAGTGGCCAGCGGCTTACCTATAACTATATGCGGATTGGTGGTGTCAGTCAGGATATTCCATGGGAATTTCTGCCGGCATTGCGTAAGTTTGTTGAGCGGATGCCCCGCTTTATTGATGAATATGACCGACTTCTCATGCAGAACGAGATACTGCTGGCTCGTGCCAAGGGCGTGGGTATTCTAACCGGGGAACAGGCAATCAATTCTTCCGCCAGCGGTCCGGTGCTTCGTGCCAGTGGTGTCAAGTGGGATATCCGCCGGGCAGACCCGTACTCCAACTATGACCGCTTCGAATTTGACATTCCCACCGGCACGGTTGGTGACTGCTATGACCGCTACCGGCAGAGAATTGAAGAGATGCGGCAGAGCCTGCGCATCATCAAGCAAGCTATGGAGCAGATACCCGCCGGGCCAGTAAGAGCTGAGGTGCCTCACCTGGTTCGTCCACCGGTTGGGGAAGCCTACGCCCGCATTGAGGCCCCTAAAGGGGAGCTTGGCTTTTACCTGGTATCCGACAATTCCATTGCTCCCTACCGTTGCCATATCCGCCCCCCCAGCCTGATTAACCTGACCGCGCTGCGCGATATGGTACGCGGCTGGAAAGTAGCCGATTTAATCATCATTTTTGGCAGTATTGACATTACCGTGGGTGAGATTGACCGCTAATGACGATAATTGATTTTAGCCTCAATAACCAGGTTCTCTTACAGGCGGTACCTCCGGACTGGCCGGGTGGGTTCTGGTGGCACTGGCTCTTTTTTACTGTGGTCATCATCGGCTTTGTGCTCACTATGGTAATGGGCGTCATCTACATTGAACGAAGGGGCATGGGACGCATGCAGTCCCGCCTTGGCCCCAACCGGACTGGCCCCTTTGGCATCTTTCAGCCGGTGGCTGATGCCCTCAAAGTTATGCTCAAAGAGGATATTATTCCAACCAATGCCGACAAGATAGTCCACTGGCTGGCACCGGTGGTCGCTTTTGCCCCGGTATTGGTGCTTTTTGCCGTGATACCATTTCAGAATGGTGCCCTGCTGGCTGACCTGAACATCGGTATCCTTTATATCGTGGCGATTAGTTCCGTCACCACCGTTGGCATATTTATGGCCGGGTGGGGCTCAAGTAATAAGTACTCTCTCCTCGGTGCTATGCGTAATGTCGCCGCCGTGGTGAGCTATGAGATTCCAATGCTCCTGGCGATTGTCGGCGTGGTATTGATTACCGGCTCGCTATCCTTGAACCAGATGGTACTCGCTCAGGACATTCCTTTTATCCTGTTGCAGCCACTGGGCTTTCTCCTCTTTTTCGCCGCCGGCTGTGCCGAAATCAACCGCAGTCCTTTCGACCTTATGGAAGCTGATTCCGAGATTGTCGCCGGCTTTCATATCGAATACTCGGGAATGAAATTCGCCATGTTCTATCTGGTAGAATACGCCGAGGCGGTGGCTATCTCCGCCATAATTACCACCCTTTTCCTTAGCGGCTGGAGAGGCCCGCTGTTACCGCCTTGGCTCTGGTTTATCACCAAAGTCATTATTGTCTTCTTCGCCATGGTCTGGATACGGACGACATTACCTAGAATTAGAATCGACCAGCTAATGGCGTTTGCCTGGAAGTTCCTCTTCCCCCTAGCCATAATCAACCTGATTATCACTGCGCTACAGGTACTTACCTGGCCAACCGCCTTACCCTGGGTAGTCATCATTATTAACCTGGCAATAATGGCCATACTGGTACTGATATGGTCCAAATTCTTCTTTAAGTTAGGATGGGGTCGAATTGAAGTTTGAGCGTTACGGCATTGGCATCGCCAAAGGTTTGTCGGTAACCATAAGGCACCTGTTCCGCCACCCGACGGTCTCTCAATACCCGGAGCAACGGCTTAATATCTCGCGCCGGTTCCGCGGCAATGAACTTATCTGGAACCGGGAAAAGTGCACCGGCTGTGGTACCTGCGCCAAGGCCTGCCCCCAGGGTGCCATCGAGATTGTCACCTCAACTGACCTGGGAGAAAACAAATATTTGGTCGACAAGTATCAGGTGGATACTGGCTACTGTATTCAGTGTGGCTTGTGTATTGAGGCTTGTCCCTATGAAGCCTTGTATTTTAGCTGTGCCTTTGAGTGCGCCAGGTATCGACGCGGCGAACTGGTGCAGAGTAAAGAAGCGATGCTTGACTCACCGGACCGCAAAGTCAGTGGCTACTTCTACCCGGAGCGTGCCGCCAGATTACCCAGGCAGACTTTACTTATAGAGAGGATTACGGAGAAAAGGTAATGGGACTCGTTATTGCTTTCTGGATACTAGCTGTAGTAGCGATATTAGCTGCTTTAGGTGTCGTTTTTCTGCGCAATGTTTTCCGGGCCGCGCTCTCCTTGATATTGTGCTTCCTGATGGTCGCCGGACTCTATATTACCCTCAGCGCTGACTTCTTGGCCGCAGTCCAGATTCTAATTTATGTCGGTGCCATCTCAGTATTAATCATTTTAGCCATTATGATGACCAGAGAAGTCCAGCGAGGCAGCCCGACCAACCGACTCCAAATCCCCGCTTTTATTGTCGCCGCACTCTTTTTAGAGGTATTGGTTTTAACCTTGATTAATACCCCGTGGCAAATAGCCAGTACCCCACCCCTGGCCCCAACCACCGCCGCCCTGGCCACCCACCTTTTCGGTAAGGGTGGCTTTATCTTACCGGTGGAAATTGCCGCGGTGCTTTTGTTATCGGCCATTATAGGGGCCATCGTTTTAGCGAGGGAGAAGTAAAACAATGACTTTGGGCTTATACCATTACCTGATACTGTCCGCCATCCTGTTCTCCATCGGACTGTATGGCGTGCTGGCCAAACGCAATGCCGTAATCATCCTGATGTGCATTGAACTAATGCTCAATGCCGTCAATATCACCCTGGTTGCCTTCTCCCGCTATGTCGTGCCGGCACTGCTCACCGGACAGATTTTCGCTATTTTCATTATTGTCGTCGCCGCCGCCGAGGTAGCGGTTGGCCTGGCAATAATACTGGCTATCTACCGTGGCCTTGAAACAATAGACGCCACCAAAATAGATTTGATGAAATGGTAGTT
>DAOUZD010000029.1 GCA_030665795.1 Dehalococcoides sp. | reverse complement strand
AGCCACTTCGCCAAGACACAGGGCATACGCTTTGACCAAAAGCAGGGTCAAGCTCGAACTGGCATAGGCGAAATCGCCGGCAGTAAGCTGATGGTTGCCAGACCTCAGACGGGTATGAATCTGAGCGGCCAGTCGGTAAATCGCCTGGTGAAAAGATTTAAAATCAATCTTGACGACCTGATAGTCATCCATGATGACCTTGACCTTCCGATGGGCAAAATTCGCATCAGTCAGGGCAGCAGCTCCGGTGGGCACAAAGGAGTTGATTCCATCATCACTCAGCTAGGAAACCCCGACTTCCTCCGTATCAGGGTAGGTATCGGACGACCAGCTATCGTGGAAGGTTCGGTCAAAGATAAGGAAGCGGAGATTATCGACTACGTACTGAGTGACTTCACCTCTGACGAAAAGAAAGTAATTACTCAGGTCATACCTAAAGTGAGCGAGGCTATCCTCTGTCTCCTCAGTGAAGACCTGACTGCCGCCATGAACAAATATAACTAGCCCTTTACCAGACTCCAAGCTAAATGATATAATTTCTACATTATGTTCCGGAGATGATGAACCAAAAGAGATTTATTGCCGTAATTGGCGGTAGTGAGTGCTCACCGCAGGAAGCTAAGCTGGCGGAAGAAATAGGCCGTGAGCTAGCCAGACAAGGCGCCATTTTAGTCTGTGGCGGGTTAGGTGGGATTATGGAAGCTGCCTGCAAGGGGGCTAACTCGCAGGGTGGAGTGACTATCGGCATCCTTCCCGGAGGAAACGGCAAAGCAGCTAATCCGTATGTGCAAATCCCGATAGTTACCAATCTGGGCGAGGCGAGGAATGTGGTAGTGGTGAAATCGGCCCAGGCAGTTATCGCTATCGGCGGCAGCTACGGCACCCTATCTGAGATAGGTCACGCTTTGCGCAATGGTATCCCGGTCATTGGCTTGAATACCTGGTCGTTGTCCCGCAAGGGTCATCTGGACAGCTCGATTATCCCAGCCCAAAACCCCGCTGAGGCAGTGAGTAAGGCGATTAAGCTGATAACAGAGTAGTTGTTCAGTTGAAGATGGAGAGAAAAATGTCAACTATCAAGAAGATAAAAGCCAGAGAAATCCTCAATTCTAGGGGCAACCCGACCGTAGAGGTTGAGGTAGTATTGTCTGATGGCACCATCAGGATGGCGCAGCAGGCAGGCTGGACGGCGGTAGTGAGTCACCGTTCCGGTGAGACCGAAGATACCACCATTGCCGACCTGGCCGTAGGTCTGAATACCGGGCAAATTAAAGCTGGTGCTCCCTGCCGCTCAGAACGCACCGCTAAATATAATCGTCTCCTCAGAATCGAAGAAGAGTTAGGGAAAGACACCAGCTTTGCCGGAATGCAGGCATTCCGTAACTTGAAAATAAAATAGGCAATTTTTTCAGGGTAATGCTATATTCAACAAGATAAAGTTGGGAAATGGCTAAGGAGGGGTAAAATGACGACTAAAATTGGTATCAATGGCTTTGGGCGCATCGGGAGAATAACCTTCCGGGCAATTAACCAATACCAAAAAGATAAATTGGAAGTGGTGGCGGTTAATGACCTCACTGATACCAAAACCAATGCCCACCTGTTGAAACGGGACAGCACTTATGGTGCTTACCCCGGCAAAGTAGAAGCCAGTGAGGACGCAATTATTGTTGACGGAAAACAGGTGAAGGTGCTTTCCGAGCGCGACCCCGGTAGTATCCCCTGGCGGGACTACGGTATAGACATCGTCATCGAGTCAACCGGTCTCTTTACCGATGCGACCAAGGCAGCGGCACATCTTCAGGGTGGGGCTAAAAAGGTGATAATCTCCGCCCCGGCCAAAAATGAAGATATCACCATCGTTCTCGGTGTCAATGAAGACAAGTATGACCCGGGTAAGCATAAAGTTATCTCCAACGCCTCCTGCACCACCAACGGCATCGCTCCGGTAGTCAAAGTGCTGCATGATAATTTTGGGGTAGCTAAGGGGTTAATGACTACCATCCACGCCTATACCAATGACCAGAGAATTCAGGACATGTTCCACAAAGACCTGCGGCGGGCTCGCTCCGCGGCGGTGAATATTATCCCGACCACTACCGGTGCCGCCACCGCCGTAACCATAGTTATACCTGAACTCAAAGGGAGACTTCATGGCATGGCCTTCAGAATCCCGGTAGTCACCGTTTCAGTCATTGATTTTGTCGCCAACCTAGAGAAAGAAGTTACCGTGGACGAGGTCAACCGGGCTTTTCAAACTGCCGCTGAGGGACCTTTGGCTGGAATCCTGGAGTACTGTCAGGAGCCATTGGTCAGCACCGATTTCATCGGTAACCCGGCCAGCTCTATTGTTGATGCCCTCAGTACCATGGTTATTGCCGGCAATATGGTGAAAATTCTTGCCTGGTATGATAATGAGTGGGGCTATAGCTGCCGCCTGGCTGACCTGGCTACCTATATTGCGGATAAGGGACTGTAGTCGAAAACGGGCACTTATTACGGAGATTATTTAATAATTTATCGCCTTCACTCCGTCGGTTTATTTATAAGGGACCAATCTCATTACTTTTGAAGGGGGTACTTTTTACCCATAAGGACTATACCTAGCTAGCTCCTTCAAGCTGCCCTCTAATAAACATTTTTATGCCACCAAAAATTGACATTGATGCATAAGAATGCCTAAAATAACACGGTTATTACAGTATTAAGGTAAGCAATGAAATTAATAGTTGTCGGTTTTGGACAATGCGGCGGCAGAGTTGCTGATGAGTTTGCCAAGCTGAACCGGAAAGCGCATGTTAAACGTGGCATTGATATCGTTACTGGCGTCTTTGCCGTGAATACTGACGTTGCTGACCTGAGTGGGTTAACCGGGATACGGCCTGATTACCAGCATAGAATCCTCATCGGAGGTCGCAAGACCGGTGGCCACGGCGTCGGCAAAATAAACGAACTGGGGGCAGAAATAGCCCGAGAGGACGGCGACAAAGTTATCGAGACGGTAAGAACCAGCAAGCGATTCGCCGAGGCGGATGCTTTCTTACTCATCGCTGGAGCTGCGGGCGGTACTGGCTCTGGGTCGATATCCGTAATCACACAGCACATAAAAGAGCGCTATGTCGATAAACCGGTATATAACCTTATTGTCCTCCCCTTTGAGCATGAAGAAACGACCGAGGAAAGGACGATATATAATGCCGCCACCTGCCTCAAATCCGTTTACTTAGTTGCTGACGCGATATTTCTGGTTGACAATCAAAGATATGTAATGAAAGATTCACCGATTAGAAGTAATCTGGCTAAAATTAATGAAATGATCGCCGCGCCATTTTACAACTTACTCTGTTCCGGCGAGGAGAAAAAACACAAATACATCGGGGCCAAGATACTCGATGCCGGTGATATCATACAGACCGTAGTCGGCTGGACGGTAATTGGCTATGGTAAACAGCCGATTTCGCTTGCCCGACAGTTCCTGACACGGACACATGATTTCAGAAATAAGGCCTCTGAAGCCCAAAAGGGAACTCAAGCAATGGATGAAGCTATCAGTGGCTTATCACTCAAGTGCAACCCGATAGATTCAAAGAGAGCCCTGTATCTTGTCTCAGCACCACCCCAGGAAATGAACGTGGACTTGATTAAGGAACTTGGTACTTATCTCAAAGCTCTAGCCCCGGAGGCAGTAATCAGGAGTGGCGATTACCCCAGGGAAAAGAGTTTACTGGATGTTACCGTACTCCTGTCCGAACTTAGCGATGTGGAAAAGGTAAGGAGCTACTTCACCAAAACAATCAGTCTAATGACTACGCTGAAAAAGAGGCAAGAAGGCGTCGAAAGCAGATATCGAGGAATTGAAATTACCTTAAAGGATATTCCTTCCTTATTATAATAAGCCAGTCTAGCCAATTAAGGAACAACGTACTTAACCCAGTGAGGCACTCTGAATGCCGGGCCTTCTCCTTACTTTGAGAGCTTAGCATAGATATTCCAGGCTTGCTCTACCGTCTCCTCCCGGAGTTGCCAAGCTTGCTCCACCGCCTCTTCGCGTTTTTTCCAGGCCTCCTCTATCCTCGCGTCACAAGCCCTCTCCGCTTGCTCTTTGCCTTTCTTATAAGCTCTTTCGGCTTGGGATACCGCGTCATCACGAGCTTTTAAAGCTTGCGCGATAGATTCCTCACGGACTTTTAAGGCCTGCCTGATACTCTCATCAGAAGTATTCTTCGCCTGTTGTTCCGCCCTCCGATAGGCCTTGGCAATTTGCTGTTCATTCATCCGATAAGCATCTGCCACCTGCCGCTGCGCTTCTACGTAGGCGGCGTAGGCTCTCTCGGCTTGCCCTAGAACTTCATCAAGTGGCCTGGCAACGACTTGTTCTTCAACTTCCTTACCGGCCGGCTCAACTTGTTCTTGAACCTCTTCCAGTGTTTCCGCAGCTACCTCTTCAGCTTCCTCACTGACCCTTTTGGCTTGCTCCCTTGGATTTGTCATCGAGTTCCTCCTGTTTAAGTTTTACTGACACCTTGGCTCTATAACTTGCCTCTCACTCAGCTATTCCTCAAGTTCCTCGGCATCTTCGACCACCTTTTTCTCCTCAGCTTGTTTTGTTTTCTCGGTCTCATACATTTTGGCCAGAAAATCCAAACGCGCCTCGATTTTCCCTTTATCCTTCACTTCTTTAGCCTTTGATTTCGCTTTGATATTAGTCGCTTCAGCCTTGCCGATTGCTTCCTCAAAGGCTTTCAATGATGCCTCAACCGCCTCATCCTCCGGTTCGCCGGCTACCTCAGCAACTTCTTCAGTCTCCTCAGGTATTTCTCCGGTGCCACCGGTCGCTTTCTCAAAAGCTCGCAATGACGCATCAGCTGCTTCTCTAGCCATCTTGCCGGTTACTTCAGCCCGGCTTATGGTTTTCTCGAAGGCTCTTATCGACATCTCAGCGGCTTCTCTGGCGGCTCGTGTCGATGCCTCGGCTGCCTCCTTGGCGGTTCTTACCGTCATCTCGGCAACCTCCTTAGCCGCTTGCGCCGAGGCTTCAGCAGTTTCCTTGGTCTCCCGGCTGATTGCCTCCGCTCGACTTATCGCTTCTTCGAAGGCTTTCGCCGAGGTTTCAGCCGCTTCCTTGGCCGCTCTGATGGCTAATTTAGTCGCCTCTTTGACCGCTCTTATTGATGCTTCGGACGTCTCTTTAGTCGTCTTACTTATTTCCTCAGCCCGGCTTATCGCCTCCTGAGAGGCCTTGGTTGATGCCTCAGCGGCTTCCTGAGCAACTCTCGTCGCTTCTTCAATCGCTTCTTTGGCCGCCCTGGCGGCTGCCTCAGTGGTCTCCTTAGCCTCTTTACTTATTTCCTCAGCCCGGCTTATTGCCTCCTGAGATGTCTTGGTTGATGCCTCAGCCGTCTCCTGGGAGACTTTTATAGCCGCTTCAGCAGCTTCTTCGGTAGCTCTGGCGGTTGTTTCCGTGGTCTCCTTAGCCTCACTACTTATTGTCTCGATCCGACTTATTGCCTCCTGGAAAGCTTCGGTTGCGGCTTCAGCTCTTTCACGAGTGGTTCTTACCGATGCTTCGGCCGCCTCCATAGCCTCTCGACTTATCGTTTCAGCCCGGTCGATTGCCTCCTGAAAGGCTCTGGCTAACGCCTCGGTTGCTTTCTTCACCTCTCCGCTTATTTCCTCAGCCCGACTTATCGCCTCTTGAGATGCCTTGGTTGACGTCTCAGCCGCTTCCTGGGACGTTGTTATGGCAACGTCAATTGCTTCCTTGGTAGCTCTGGCTGATGCCTCCGTAGTTTCCTTAGTCTCTCTTCTTATTGCTTCAGCACGGCTTATCGCTTCCCGGGATGCTTCGGTTGATTCCGCAGCTGCCTCCTGGGCAACTCTCGTCGCTTCTTCAATCGCTTCTTTGGCCGCCCTGACGGCTGCCTCGGTGGTCTCCTTAGCCTCTTTACTTATTTCCCCAGCCCGTCTTATCGCCTCCTGGGAAGTTCTCAGTGAAGTCTCAGCTAGCACCTGGGCCTCTTTGCTTATTCTCTCCGCTCTGAGGGCTACTTCCTGGGCAGCCCTTGCCGAGACATCAGCGGTTTCCTTGGTAGTTTTGCTGGCTCTCTCCGCCTTGCTTGCCGCCTCTTTAGCCTCTTTGATTGATGCTTCGGCAGCTTCCTTAGCCTCCTTACTCACCTTTTCCGCCTTGTTTCCCGCTTCCCTGGCTGCTTTGATTGATGTCTCGGCTGCCTCCTTAGCTGTCCTACCGGCTTCCTCAGCCCTTTCTATCTCCTCCCGAGCCGCTTTCGCCGATGTCTCAGCCACCTCCTTGGCTTCACTACTTATTTCAGTAACCCGGTTTAAGCCTTCCTGCGAAGCCACAAAGGATGCCTCAGCCGCCTCCATAGCCTCCTTACTTATTACCCCGGCTCGTTCGATTGCTTCCTGGAAGGCTTTGGTTATCGCTTTAGATGCTTCCTTGGGTGTTTTAGCTGATTCCTCAGCTCGGCTGATTGCCTCCTGGGCAACTCTTATTGACGCCTCAGCCGCCTCCCTAGCTTCCTTACTTACTTCCTCAGCTCGGCTGATTGCCTCCTGGGCGGCTTTTGCCGAGGCCTCAGCCGCCTCACTAGCCTCCTTACTTATTTCTCCCGCCCGTCTTATCGCCTCCTGGGCAGCTTTGGTTGAGGCCTCAGCTGCCTCCTTGGCGGCTCGGCTCAGCTTCTCAGCCCTGGCGACTGCTCTCTCAAATTCGCCAATATTATGCTCGGTATCGTCTAATATTTCGTGAGATACTTCTCTAACCATTGTCCAATGCCCTTTATATTACTCAATTCTAATATAGGTTGTTTAGTTTTTCAATATCTCTCTATAATAAAATAATCACCCTCCAGATTACAGAGCCAGCCAAACAAAAAAAGGAAAATAGTGGAATTATTTTACCACTTTACCTGACTTTATTACCATATACATTATTACTATATAATAAGTTATTACAAGCAGCAAAAATATTGACATTAGCATATAAGTATGCTTAAAATAATAAAACTATATTATTGAGGTGGGAAATGAAATTAGTAGTCGTCGGTTTTGGACAATGTGGCGGCAGAATTGCTGATGAGTTTGCCAAGCTGAATAAAAGAGCGCGTGGTCGACGTGGCATTGAAATAATTACTGGCACCTATGCCGTTAACACCGATGCGGCTGACTTGAGTGGACTAACCACTATCAGAAAAGATTACCAGCATCGAATCCTTATTGGAAGTCGCAAGACCGGTGGCCACGGCGTCGGTAAAATCAATGAGCTGGGGGCAGAGATTGCCCGAGAAGACGGCGATAAGATTATCGACGCGATAAGGACTACCAAGCGTTTCTTTGAGACCGATGCCTTTTTATTCATCGCCAGCGCGGCTGGTGGTACCGGCTCCGGGGCAATATCGGTAATAACTCAGCAGATAAAAGAACGCTATGCCGATAAACCAATCTATAATCTTATTGTCCTTCCCTTTGAGCATGAAGAAACAACCGAGGACAGGACGGTATATAACAGCGCCACCTGCCTCAAATCCGCCTACTCAGTAGCTGATGCGGTGTTTCTTATCGATAATCAAAGGTTTGTCCGCAAAGATTCATCGATTAAAGGTAACCTCACCAAAATTAATGAGATGATAGCTGAGCCGTTTTACAACATGCTCTGCGCCGGAGAAGAGAAGAAACCCAAATACATCGCGTCGAAGGTACTCGATGCCGGTGATATAATACAGACCTTAGTCGGCTGGACAGTAATTGGTTACGGCAAAACGGAAATTCCGTTAATCAGGTTCCGCCGTGAGCGGAGCCGCGACTTCAGGGAGAAGGGCGAGGAAACTCTTAAAGGAATCCAAGCCATGGATGAAGCGATAAGTGAGCTATCCCTCAAGTGCAATCCCTTAGACTCAAAGAGAGCCCTATACCTCATTTCGGCGCCGAGTAAAGAGATGAATATGGACTTAGTCAAGGCGCTCGGAGATTATATGAGAGATATGGCGCCAGAAGCTTTAATCCGGAATGGTGATTACCCCAGGGAAAGGGGCGTACTGGATGTTACCGTAATCCTGTCTGAACTTAGTGATGTGGAAAAGATAAGGAGTTATTATACCAAATCAACCAGCCTTATTCCTGAGTTTCAAAAGAGACA
>DAOUZD010000166.1 GCA_030665795.1 Dehalococcoides sp. | reverse complement strand
ATTTTCCTTCATAAAGGCAACGAAGGTACTCCGGCTGGGGTATGGATTTCTCTGGGAAGGAGCTGGGAAGAGGACGGTGTTCCGGACATGGTAACTATCTTGAAGGTGGACAACGAGTTTCATTCCGGCTACCGTTTCATTTTTTACGATGGGTGGGTCAATGGAAAAACAGAAGGGGGAAGTTGTGAAGTCGATAATCAGTCCGGAGAGATAACATTTCGTGTGGACACGGGACCCTCAGCGATAACCTATTACGGTATTTTCGAAGTAAACGAGAACGGTCGAGCCTCACTCCGTCTTGAGTTTCGTAAGGGGTCTCGCCCGGCAAGTTTTTCAGATAGTGCTCTCAATTTTGTATTGCGGTCGCAGAGATTACCCAGAGAAGAGGTATCGGAGCAGTTTCCGCATTTGTCTGCCCATTAAATCTGGACAGCTCCATAGGGGTGCCAGGTACTACCTCGGGTAAACTTACTTGGCTCAGCTAATCATGCCCAGGAACACGCCGCCGGCAATCGCTGCCCCGATAGCGCCGGCAACATTAGGTCCCATCGCGTGCATTAGGAGGAAGTTTCTCGGGTTTTCTTTCTGCCCCATTACCTGCACCACCCGGGCGGCCATCGGTACTGCCGAGACACCGGCAGCGCCTATCATCGGGTTAATCTTTTCCTTGGAAAAAAGGTTCATCAATTTAGCCATTAGGACGCCAGCGGCGGTAGCCGTACCAAAAGCCACCACTCCCAGCACCAGGACCATTAATGTCTTGGCCTGGAGGAAGTTCTCGGCGGTCATGGTGGCCCCTATTGCCAGTGTCAGTAAGATAGTCAGGATATCTATAAGCGCCGTGGATGCTGTCTTGCTGAGCCTGTCAGTAACACCGCAGGTCATAAACAGATTCCCCACCATGAAACAGCCGATAAGCGGGGCTGACATAGGGACAAACAATATTACAATCACTGCTGAAATTACCGGGAACAATATTTTCTCCCGTGTCGCGACTTCACGCAGTTGTGGTTTCATATAGATAGCTCGCTCTTTTTTGGTAGTGAGTAATTTTATGATTGGCGGCTGGATAATAGGCACCAGTGCCATATAGGAATAGCAAGCAATAGCGGTAGCACCTATGAGATGAGGAGCAAGAACGGCAGTAACAAAGATCGTGGTTGGTCCCTCCGCACCCCCGATTATCCCGATGGAGGCTGCCTCGGCAATGGTGAACCCTTCCGGCATAAAAAAGTTGGTGGTTAAAGCACCAAAAAAGGCAAAATAGACACCAAATTGAGCGGCTGCACCGAGCAGCAGGGTTCTTGGGTTGGCAATCATCGGGCCAAAGTCGGTCAATGCCCCCAGGCAGAGGAAGATGAGAGGTGGTATAATCTGCCACATTATCCCGTACTGAAATACTCTGGACAGTAAACCTACTGGCGTGGTCGGCAAGGGAGTTTGGGCAGTGGTTATCATTACCGCCATTACTTCACCCGGCTTAACCTCCTCACCCGGTGAAACGGTGAATTCCTTAACCCTGCCACCGATTGGCGCCAGAACTTCACCTGAGTCTAATCTTAAGATAACATCGCTTTCCCGGAACTTACTGGTTTCATCCACCTCAATGCTGATTACCTTAGCTGGCACTCCCGTCGTGTTCGTTATCTGTAGCTCATAGTCCATCAGGCCGCCAAGGGGAAGATTAATTAACAAGATGCCAAAACCAATCGGCACTAATAAGAGGGGCTCCATCTTTTTGGAGATTCCTAGGTAGATTAGAGTCCCTCCGATGAAGAGCAGCAACAGGTTGCCCCAATAAAAAAACTGAAACCCGGTTTCAAAAAGGCCGAACACAAATCACCCGCATTTTAGTATTCGATAATAGCGACTATCTCGCCAGGCTGAACTGTCTGCTCAGCCGCAATCCCTACTTGCGCAATAGTCCCGTTCACTGGAGCCAGTATCGGGTTCTCCATCTTCATTGACTCTAGCAGGCAGAGTATATCCCCCTCTTTAACCTCATCTCCCACATTAACATTGACACTGATAATCTTACCGGTTATGGGAACTTCTATCTTCTCTTGTGCCAATTCCTAAGCTCCTTTCTGCGTGTTATCGGTTTTATCCTTACCGGTGCTGTTTTTTTTAACCACCAGCCCGGTCAGCCATATAACTACAGCTAGAATAACTAGCAAGGCAAAGACCATCACAAAGCCAACGACACCAACTTGTCCGGCAAAACCCCAGTCTATTCCCATATCGCTAGCCTGCCTTTATCTTACTGACTGACGACTTAATTAGTGCCACGGCTTCTTGGCGCATTAAAAAAGGCGTGTGGTTACCTCTTCTAATTTCCACCGCCCTTATCATACAAAAAACTAGCCTATTTGTCACTAGACCTTATTTCTCGTCTCCTGTTAACGCACCCACCGCAGCTTGTTCCGGCACAAGTTTCTCTTGTGTTTTCAGTACAATCTCATCCTCTTCTACATCGACTAAAGCCTTGGAGATATAGCTCTGCACTTTTATATGTACCAAAAACCCATTATTTTCCTTAATTATCTTCTCTATGTGAGATTTCAAATCTTCTGAGCAGTAAATAGTCAGCGAATCTCCAGACCTCTCTACACTCAGGACACCCTTCATTACCTTGATAGCATCAATAATAGCGGAAGTAATTTCAGTCATTTCAGCCTCAACCACAAAAACCCTCTCAAAAACCTTAAATTCATCTCGGAGTACAGCCTCTGAAAGTTTATCTTCAACCATATCCTGAATCGCCCGGCGCAGCGGCCGAGCCCCGAAAACTTCATCGTAACCTTTTTCACCCAGGAAATCTCTAGCGGCGTCAGTTACCTCCAGCTTTATCTCCTTCTCACTCAGCTGCTGGGTTACTGAAGTCAGCATCAGGTCAACTATCTGTCGGATTTGTTCCTTGGTCAGGGAATGAAAGACAACCACCCCGTCAACCCGGTTGAGAAACTCGGGACGGAAGGTCTTCTTCAATTCACCAAGCAAGTTCTCCTTCATCTTCTCATAGGCCTGTTCCCGGCCTTTGGCTTCATTACTACGCGAGGTAAAACCAATGGTGGT
>DAOUZD010000025.1 GCA_030665795.1 Dehalococcoides sp. | reverse complement strand
ACGGCCCCTTGAGGTTGACATTCATGGTGACATCCCACGCCCACTCCTCAGCGTCTAACAGAGGACCATAGTAGGGATTGGTGCCTGCATTGTTCACCAAAATGTCAATCCTTCCCCACTCACCTTTTACCTTTTCCACCAGAGCTTTGGAATCCTCCGCTTTAGCCACATGGCTGGCGATGGCCATACTTTTGCTGCCCTTTTTCCTGATTTCTTCAGCCACCGTCTCCAAATCTGGCAGTTTACGACCACTTATAACTACATCCGCACCGGCATCAGCAAAGGCAAAAGCGATGGCCCGACCAATACCCCGACTACCTCCGGTTACCAGAGCTACCTTACCCTCCAGGGAAAATTTGGCAAGGTCCATCCTTACTGCCCTCCTTGGCTATGTCTTTTCTTTCTTCTCCGGCGCCACCAAGAGAAATACAGTATAACACCAATAACTATCCAGACCGGACTAAAGATACCGAGCCAGATGAGTATATTCGCCAGCACCCGACCAAAGGTGATCAGGCCATTCCAAGCACCGCTGGTAATACTACCTGCACTCCAGGCTGGGATAACAGTGATGTAATCCTTCCTTACCTCAGTATCGGTGTTGCCGCGGTCATCAGTCACCGTAAGCGTTACCGTATAGGTTCCTTGAGACTTATAAGCATGCCTCGGGGTACGGTCAGTGCTGGTATCGCCATCACCAAAATCCCACTCAAAGCTGTAAGGGGCGATACCACCAGCAACATCCCTGTCAAACCGAACCCTCTCTCCCTCTTTCACCGTCGTCTGAGCGGCACTAAATCTGACATCAAGCTTTGACTGCTCCAGAAGCACTTCAATCAGTGAGGTCTCCGAGGTTCGTTCCAGATACTGCATACGTCCCTTCGTCCGTTCTATTTCACCCTGTATCCTGGAGAGCTCCCGTTGCACCTCAAGGATTTCCTCCACTTTGACCGCTTTCTTTATAAGCTCGAGTAACTGCGCTTCGGTGGCTTCAAGGTTGCGCAGCTTGGCGCTCAGGTCAACATACTCCTCGGTCACATCCTTACTGAATGTGCTCTCTGAAAGCACCTCCACTGCCATTGCCCTTATCACACTGGTCGCATAATAGAACTCCTCCGCAGGCACCCGAATGGTAGTGGCGCCAATAATTCTTTCCCCTTCCTTCCAGCTTCTTGAAGATACAACATACCCTTCCAGAGTTTTCGCAAGCTCGTTGATTCTGTCTATGCTGGCACGGACATCCTCCACGACCAACTGCATATTCCCGGTGCGCACAACCATGCGCTCAATATCCCAGGGCTGTCCTGCCTCACTCACCATTACTTCTTCTGACGGTGGTGGTGCTGGAGCAGGTACAGGCATTGGGACTACGGCTGGCATGGGCGCTTTCTCTGGTACCGGCGCTGGTGGTGGCATTGGCATTGGTGCTGGTGTTGGTGCCTTGGCACAGGCAATCGGCACCATCAAGAGCATGACCAGTAATAATCCTATTATCAATCTTTTCATAATAGCCTCCTATCTATTGTACCCTGCTATTATTATAACGCTGGAGGGAAGAAAAGGTTAGGGTCACCTTACTGGTTCAGCACTATGGGAAACAGCCTAACTGGCAATTACAAATCTTAACGGCTAGTCTATTGGCCGCCTGGCCAACCTTCCGCGGGCTGGCCTTTAACTCTTTGGAAATTTTAAAGGCGACAGGGCAAAGTAATTTACCAACCACCAGAGAGGATTTTATCTTCTCCTCAAGCTCAGTACTCATAATGATGCCTCCGCTAGATTGTCTTACCATGCCTCATTGAGACAAGATAAGCAGCTTAGGTAAATCTTATCACGGCTAATAGCAGTATGTATAGAGATTATTTATTGACTTCACCTCCTTGGCATAGAGTAGATTTAGGCCGGGTATTTGTAATAAAATTTGTCGGAAGGGAGGAACTTTCAATGAAAATTACCAAAATAGAAGCAATTGAACTTCGCTTACCCGATAAAGAAATCCACGAGGCAAAGTTCTCATCTTGTCAGGATGCTATTATCATCAAAATCCATACTGATGAAGGAATCGTCGGTATCGGTGATGCCTATTCGTCGCCTCACGTGGTAAAAGCGCTGATTGAGGCACCACTCAGCGGGGCGAGTGCTTCGGGATTAGGCAGGTTGTTGATAGGGTTAAATCCTCTAGACATAAGACCCATCAATCATATGCTCCAAGCAAGGAATCTCCGGTTGGGGCGGCGTGGTATAATCTGTCACGCCATTGCCGCTATTGACATCGCTCTGTGGGATATTGCCGGCAAGTATTACAACAAACCCGTTCACCAACTTCTAGGTGGTGCTTTCCACAAGAAGTTCCGAGCTTATGCCAGTATCCTGTTTGGTAAAGATGGCAACGAAACCCGTGAAACTGGTAAGAGATGGGTAGATGAAGGGTTCACCGCAGTGAAATTTGGCTGGACCCCAATGGGACAAAGTGAGAAGCTAGACCTAGAACTGGTGGAAGGAGGCCGACGTGGTGTTGGGGATGACAATGACCTCATCGTTGACGCCGGGTGTTGCTGGGATACCAACACCGCTATAAAGCGGGCACAGCAATTCCAGGAGTATAATGTACTCTTTCTTGAGGAGCCTCTGAACCGTGAAAACCTTGAGGGTTACCGGAAACTGACCAGTGTTTCCCCGATACCCATCGCTGCGGGTGAAGGAGAAATGGGAAGGTTTGCTCATCAACATTTTATCGAACAGAGCGGAATCAATATTGTCCAGATAGATGTTGAAAACAACGGTATTACCGAAGCTAGCCGAATTGCCGATATGGCGGAAGACCACGGCATCAGAGTGGTTAATCACTTCTACACCAATCCCATTGGCTTGGCCGCCTGTTTACATTGGCTGGCATCACGCCAGAGTGCTTTTATCCTGGAATATTGTGTGGAAGAAACACCGATAAGGCAAGACCTGACCAAACAAAAATTGCCGGTTGTCGACGGCTATGTTGAAGTGCCGGAAGGGCCAGGTCTTGGCGTTGCCCTGAACGAAGAAGTTATAGAACGCTATCAAGTCAGGTAATCTAAAATTTATAACTAAGTCACTATCTTTCACATTAGCCAGTGTTATTAGGACACGTTAAAATAACCGAGCGTAAGGAGATTCATAATGAAGATTATCAAAGTAGCACCAATTTTCTGTGATGGCGGCTGGCGTGCGTTTACTTTTGTCAAAGTGGAGACGGACGATGGCCTGGTGGGCTATGGGGAATGTACCGACAACCGCTCTTCATTCGGTATCGGCGGTTGTGTCCGCGATTTGGAACCTCGGCTCATCGGGCAGAACCCCTTGATGGTAGAAAAAATATACTGGGATATGTGTCAGCATTTCCAGCAGAACCCTGGAGGTGTTGCTCAAAAAGCCATCGCTGGCATAGAAGTGGCGCTCTGGGACATCAAGGCCAAGGCTCTTAACATACCACTTTGCGAACTTTTCGGTGGCCCCCTTTGGGACAAGATAAGAGTTTACTGGTCTCACTGCGGCACCTACCGGGCGCGCAATCCAGAACTATTTACCACAAAACCACCCCTGCGAACCTTGGAAGACATCACCAAGCTGGGTAAAGAGGTGGTAGAACGCGGTTACACCGCCCTGAAGACAAATATAATAATACCGGGGGAGCGACCCCGAATGTTCCGGGTCTTCGACCAAAACCTTGACCACAGCACCTTGAAGGCGATTGATAGACTGATCAGCACCTTCCGCCAGGCAGTTGGCGATGAGGTCGACATCTGCCTGGACCTAAACTTTAACTTCAAGACGGAGGGCTTCATTCAAGTCGCCAAAATAGTAGAGCCGTATAACCTGATGTGGTTGGAAATAGACATTTATGACCCAGACGCACTCTTGCAGATTAAGCAGTCAACCAAAGTCCCGATTTGCTCGGCAGAGAATCTGTATACCATGAAAGGTTACTTGCCTTACCTCGAACGGCATGCGATGGATGTGTGTATGGTGGACCTCCCCTGGAATGGCTACAGCGAATCGCGCCGTATCGCTGCCCTAGCCGATATGTACGAAATCATGGTAGCACCTCATAACTACTACAGTCACCTCTCGACATTTATGAGTGCTCACCTCTGCGCCTCGGTGCCCAACGTCAAGATAATGGAGACTGATGTCGACAGCGTACCATGGCGCGATGATATTATTACCGAACTCCCAGAAATCAAGGATGGCTACCTCAGTCTGCCTCAAAAACCTGGAATTGGGGCAGAGCTTAACGAAAAGGAGATTGCCAAACACCCGTGGCCAAAGTAACTACCTATCGCTAAACAATCTGGCCATAGGAATTTTTACCTTTTTGCACCCCGGTAAAAGGAGAGAAAGGGAAGAGTTTCTTGCTGTAAGCTTAGCTACTCCATCGCTTGAACCAGCTCATCTAAGAGCAGGCGCATATTCATGATATAATTCCTAGCCAGAGGGTCGACAAACACAACCCTGCCGCCTATTGCCTCGGCGATGACCTCGGCGCTCTGCGGATTAAACTGAGGCTCTGCAAAGATAACCTTTATATTATGCTCTTTCGCCTGCTTGATTAAATGAGCCATGCCTGCCGCCGTTGGCTCTTTTCCTTCCTCCTCAATGGGTAACATGGTGAGACTATATTCTTTAGCAAAATAACCAAATGCCGGATGATAGACCATGAATCTACGGTTGGTCACTCCCGATAAGCCGTCCCTGATATTCTGGTCAAGCTCAGCTAACTCCTGGAGATAAGCATCCCGGTTCTGCTCGTAATAGGTCTTGTTGTCTGGGTCAACTTGAATTAGCCCGTCGCTAATGTTACGCACCATTATTTGAGCATTTAACGGCGACATCCATACGTGGGTATCCATACTACTGTGCTCAGGCTCCCCCTTTTCATGTCCCTCCTCGTGTTCGGGCTCCACAATCATTTCTTGAAGCTCTATTCCTTTCGAGCAATCAACCACCAGCATATACTTATTAGCCGCTATTAGTTTCTCAATCCAGACTAGTTCGAACTCTACACCTGAGCCTACCTTGGCATACATTTCCGCCTTGGCAAGGGCTGTCATCTGAGAAGGAGTGGGTTCATAGATATGAACGTTTGCTCCCGGTGGTACCATTACGATGACATCTACTCTTTCCCTACCCACACTCTCCACATATTCAGCTTGAGGCAGTACGGTAACTACCACCCCTATCTTTTCGCTTGCCTCTTCCTTCTGTTTACAGGACAGAGTAGAGATGGCCAATAACACAACCAGCAACGAGGCTAATAAAATTGAAAATAACTTATTAAGTGAGAACTCTCTCATCACTTCCTCTCTTAAAATTCAATTACTCTCTATATTTTTAAAGTTAGTGGACTTCGAATCAAGCGGCACGCCAAAGTCGATATCTCCGAT
The DNA here is from genome assembly GCA_030665795.1 of Dehalococcoides sp. The sequence goes on along the minus strand of DAOUZD010000025.1, from coordinate 3,156 downwards.
AAGCTATAACTGCAATTGAAGCAACAACGGCAACACCAGATAGCCACTGAGCCATAGGCACACCGGCAATAGTCCAGACATCAATCTTGAGTCCTTCGAGATAAGAGCGTCCCAAACCATAATAAATAACATATAAGAAAAAGATGTCACCATCAAGGAGACGATGTTTAAGTTTTCGCCCCAGTAGCATCAGCAGCAAGAAGCCGAGGAAATTCCACAGCGACTCATAGAGAAAAAGGGGGTGAAAATAGCCAAAAGCTTCATACCCAGGGAGGCGGTGGGTGGGGTCAATATATATTGCCCAGGGCAGGTCAGTTGGATAGCCATAAAGTTCCTGGTTAAAGAAGTTACCCCACCTACCTATTGCCTGCGCCAGGATAAGGCCGGGGGCAACAATATCCATCCAGCGCAGGGTGCTCAGTCTCTTCCACTTGGTATAAATTAGAAGTCCGATAGCACCCCCGATTATAGCTCCGAAGATCCCCAGTCCAGCACCCCCAAAAATCAAAGCTGGGTTTTGGCGGTAAAAGTCCCACTGGTCAATAACGTGATAGAGACGGGCGCCAATAATACCCAGAGGAATGACCAAAAGAGCGGTGTTAAGCACATGCTCCCAAGCTTCTCCCCGTCTTTTCGCCTCAATAATGGCAACTATTAATGTCGCGATTGCCGCTATCGTAATCAGAATACCGTACCAACGGATAGCGAACGGACCTAGATGAAAAGCTATTTCCACTATCTCACCCCATTAGTCGAAAATGGCTTACCATAATAAAATTAAAAATAACACCTACTCTGGCATTGTCTTGGAAAACGTTTATTGTTGTCAATGCGGCAAATTTCGGCATTATTTTTCCGCTAATCATTGTAGTTTCTAGTCGAATCTTTCTACTTTTGTGCTAAGATTGTGCTAAACAGGCTTGATAGAAACTAAAAGATATACCAGCATTTGTTGCTAATTGCCCTAATGAAGCGCTAGTATATGTTTAGGCTAGAGATAAAGTTCTAGATAGGTGAAAGCAAAGTGATTGCCATAGTCGATTATGGTGTCGGCAATTTACGCAGCGTGGCTAATGCCATCACCAAGCTGGGTTACCAGCCAAGGATAACCAACCGCCAGAATGAGGTGATGAATGCCCAAGCGGTTATCCTGCCTGGTGTCGGTGCCGCCGCCGATACTATGGAAAGCCTCAATAGGCTGGGATTGGTTGGCCCTATTGGTCAACTCATTACTGATAACCGCCCCTTCTTTGGTGTCTGTATCGGGCTACAGGTTTTGTTTAGTGACACTGAAGAAGGCGGCGGGCATGAGTGTTTGGGAATAATTCCCGGGCGAGTAAGGAGACTACCTTCGGAGCTAAAGGTTCCCCACATGGGGTGGAACCAAGTAAAGCAGCGACTAGCTCACCCAATATTTGCTGGTATCCCTGATGAGGCCAACTTCTACTTTGTTCATAGTTATTACGCAGAGCCAGCGGATAAATCGCTGGTCGCTGGTGAGACCGAATATGGTATTCCAATATGCAGTGTCATTGCTCAAGGAAACCTAGTTGCGACTCAATTCCATCCGGAAAAGAGCGGTGAGCTCGGGTTGAGAATGTACGACAATTTCATAAAGCTGGCTCTGAAAGCGAAGGTAAACCACAAATAAAGATGAGGGCAGCGTGACACAAAACACAATCAAAGTAAAATACCTGATTATAGGTAATTCTGCCGGGGGCGTTGGTGCCGAGGAGATAATGACATATGTTGACTAAACGAATTATTCCATGCCTTGATGTTAAAGATGGACGGGTGGTCAAAGGAACAAGCTTCATCCAGCTGCGTGATGCTGGCGACCCGGTGGAGCTTGCTGCCTTCTATTATCAGCAAGGAGCGGACGAACTGGTCTTTCTAGATATCAGCGCCACTCCTGAAGGACGTGACACTATGGTCGATGTTGTGGGACGCATCTCCAAAGAAGTGTTCATGCCGCTTACCGTCGGTGGCGGACTGCGCACCACCAGCGATATGCGCCGGATGCTGAAGGCAGGCGCCGATAAGATCTCAATAAACACTGCCGCGGTGCTCACTCCCAAGCTGATTCAGGAGGGAGCCAAAAAAATCGGCAGCCAGTGTATCGTCGTCGCCATAGATGCCAAGCGGCTAGAGGGCAATAAGAAACCCAGCTGGGAAGTCTATACACACAGTGGTCAGGAGCCCACCGGAATTGATGCTCTCATCTGGGCAAAACAGGCAGCCGCCCTAGGGGCTGGGGAACTTTTGCTGACCAGCATTGATGCTGATGGTCATTGGGCGGGATATGACATTGAGCTCACCCTTGCTGCCTCGGAAGCAGTGACCGTGCCGGTTATCGCCAGCGGTGGTGCCGGTACACTAGAAGACCTTTATCAAGCCATAGTGGTAGGCAAGGCAGATGCCGTTCTGGCTGCCAGCATTTTCCATTTTGGCACTTATTCCATCCGTGAGACCAAAGAATACCTGGCAGAAAAGGGAATACCAATTCGTATCTAGGGTGAAGGAACCGTAAATATCTGGTCTACCATCAAAATTTTCAATCGAACTGGCTCCGATTTGTGATATAATTACAGCAAGTTAGTATTCTAAGGACTAGGAGGGATAAATGGTGATTAAAAGAAAAGCTGAGTCACGAGAAAATGTCCTCAAGATGGCTAAAGAACATGATGTTAAGTTCATCAGGCTGTGGTTCACCGATATCCTAGGGTTTCTGAAGAGCTTTGCCATCACTGTGGAGGAGTTAGAGAGGGCTCTGGAAGAAGGGATGGGATTTGATGGCTCCTCAATTGAAGGGTTTGCCCGTATTGATGAAAGCGATATGGTGGCACTAGCTGACCCCGACACTTTCCAGATACTTCCCTGGCGACCCCGGGAAAACCGCGCCGTAGCCCGAATGTACTGTGATATTTTAATGCCCGGTGGCAAGCCTTTTGAAGGTGACCCACGGTATGTCTTAAAGCAAAACTTGAAGCGAGCGGCTGATTTAGGCTACACCTTTTACGTAGGACCGGAGCTGGAGTACTTCTACTTCCGAGATTCTCAAGGGGCAGAGCCCCTGGACCAAGGGGGCTACTTTGACTTAACCCCCCGAGATGCAGCTACCGACATGAGAAAGGAAACCGTGCTCACCCTGGAGGA
>DAOUZD010000012.1 GCA_030665795.1 Dehalococcoides sp. | reverse complement strand
TAGCGCCAGATTCACATACTTGATTGAAGTATCCGCGTTGGTAACGAACAAAGGGTAAGGTGCATTACTTAGCAGGATAGAACTGAATTCCTCGCTCGCTTGCAGTGCCTCCTCCACCTGCTTGCGCTCGGTGATGTCTTTAGTAATGTGTACGGTGCTGACAACCTCGCCTTGGTCATTAAATATCGGCGAGGCAGACAGTTCAAGGTAAGCGCCTAAATGAGGTTCATATAGCTCAACTGTGGCCGGTTTTTTGGTCTCCAGAACTTTTTTATGAGGACACTCGGGTATAGGTTCATCTTTTCCGTATAATACCTCATAATAAGCCCTGCCAATAAGTTCTTGTGGCTTCATCTTAACGGCATCAGCAAAAGACTTGTTCACCCTGACCAGCTTGAAATCTTTATCCACCATAGCAACCAGGTCTGGAATACTATCAAAAGTCGTCCTCCATTCCTGAGCCGCCTGTTTTATCATCTCCTCTACCCGCTTGCGCTCGGTGATGTCAGCATGCAATTTTTCGTTGGTCTCAGATAATAGCTTACTGGAGCGCTGCAAGCTTTCGACAAGATTTTTATTCTCCAGTAAGAGTCTTTGCTGCTTGAGAGCATTGGCGATGGTATTTTTTATCTCATCTGGATTAACTGGCTTGACAAAATAGGCATAGGCACCCTGGTTTACCGCATCCACGGCCGTCTCCACACTGGCATAGCCAGTCATCATAATCACAGCCACGTCAGGGTTTATTTCCTTAGCCAGCTCCAGAATCTCCATGCCACCAACGTCGGGTAATCTTATATCGGTAATAACCACATTGAATGGGCTTCTTCGCATTATCTCCAGGGCATCAGTCCCTCTTTCCAAGCCAATAACCTTATACCCAGCATCCTCCAGTATGCCGCCCAAGGTTGCCCTGGTGCCTGCCTCATCCTCTACCACGATAATGGTGGCACCGGTTGGTGTCATTTCCCCTTATCCCTGGCTATAGCCTCTACCAGCGTTATTACCTTCTCCATATCAAAGGGTTTATGCAGGCAGGTATAAGCGCCGGCGCATACTGCTTTCTTCACTAAATCCTCTTCAGAATAGCCGGTCATCATGATTACGGTGGCTTGGGGGTCAATTTCCTTAACCTGCTCAAAGGTCTCCACTCCATTCATACCGGGCAGCTTCACATCCAAAAAAATAATGTCATAATGTCTCTCCTTTGCCATCTGTATCGCCTCAGTGCCATCACTGGCGGTAGCTACCCGGTATCCCTTATCCTCGAGTATTGCCTTTAACGTTTCCCTGTCGGCAAACTGGTCATCAACCACCAGTATGAGGATTTTCCCGTGAAGCAACTCTTCAATAATGGCTATGATTTTATCAATATCAAATGGCTTATAGACAATAGTGTAGGCACCTTCCTCCAGAGCTTCTTTCACCAAATCCTCTACCGAATAGGCGGTCATCATAATTACGGTTGCTTCAGGGTCTATCTTCTTAACCTCCCGGAAAGTTTGAACCCCATTTATTCCCGGCATTTTGATATCCATAAAGATGGCATCAAAGTGAGTCTTTTTTACCGCTTCAATCGCCTGATAACCATCCTCTGCGGTAACTACATTGTGTCCTTCGTCCTCAAGTATTCCTCCCAGGGTCAGGCGAATGTTCCGAAGGTCATCAACCACCAACACATTGGTTTTACCATTACTCTTTTCCAATGTAGTCCTCCTAATTACGCTGCCTTCAGCGGCAACTTGATATTGAAAGTAGTTCCTTCCCCCACCTTGCTTTTTACCTCAATATGTCCTCCGTGCCGGTCAATAATTGACTTGCACACCGCCAGCCCCAAGCCAATACCTTTAGCTCTGGTAGTAAACAGTGGTTCAAAGATTTTGTTCCTAACCTCTTCAGGAATCCCGCCACCGGTATCAGTTATTCCCATCTCCAGGAATCCCCCCTTCTCTCTGACACCGATGGTCAGCTTGCCACCCTCAGGCATGGCTTGCACGGCATTGGTAACTATGTTGACCAGTACCTGTTGAATCTGGTCAGAGTCTACCTCAATTTCGGTCAAGTCAGCGTCCAGCCTTTTGGTCAGCTCAATGTTCTCCGGAACAGGTATCCGTGACAGGGCGTCCTCAATCACCTTTTTTACCCGGGTAAGTGAGACCGCTGGCTTACCGACGCGTGAAAATCCCAGCAAGTCGTTAATAATTTTATTGGAGGCATTTATCTCTTCGTCCACGATGTCAAGAAATTCGGTAACCCGCAGCTCTTTCTGCGCCAGTTCACTCTTGGCCACTTTCCCTTTGACATAGTAAACGGCATTCTTGATGGCACCCAGAGGATTCCTAAGCTCGTGGCCCACTCCACCCGCCAACTGCCCTATTGCCGCCAGCCTTTCCGAACGAATTAGCTGCTCCTGCGCTTCCCTTAGCTCCTCATTGGCTGCTTCTAACTCTTCGTTGCTTGCCCGCAATTCCTCCTCGGTAGCCCGAAGCTCTTCGTTCTGCGCATCCAGTTGCTCATTCTTCTCTTGTATCTCCTGCTCCATCCGCTTGCGCTCACTTATGGCCCTCATCACGGCAAATAGCATTATCGGCTTACCTTGGGCATCCCTTACCACACTGGGAGCAATAGATATCGTGACCCGGGTGCCGTCTTTAGCCGTGATAACCAACTCCGTAGTCCCCGCTGGAACGCCAGCCATAAGCTGCCCAATAGTAGCGGAGACCTTTTCAATCTCCGTCGGCTCAGCCACCAAGCCGAGCGATTGAAGAAGTGGCAATCCCACAATCTCCTCTTTCTTTAAGCCCATCATTCCGAGGAGAGGTGCATTAACATCAATCACCTTTCCCCCGAGGTCAAGCACACCCAAGCCGTCAACCATGCTCTTCATCAACCCCTCATTATAGGCATTGGCTTCCCCAAGCTCGTCGATTGTTGTTTGAAGCTCTTCATTACTAGCTCTAAGTTCCTCCTCGCTGGTTTGAAGTTTTTCGGAGCGCTGTGCCAATGCCGAAAAGGCGTTATTAATACTGTTAGCAAAGAGCCAGGACATACTCGCCAAAATGAGTGAAAACACTATTGGTGCCGAAAGCGCTGCCCACCCCATAGCCACTCCCCCTCCGGGAGTAAAGAAGGCACTCCCACCCAAGACCGCTACAATTATCAGCAAGATGGTAGCCCCAAAACCAGCAAACCAGAAAGCTGCCAAGGGACCAATCAGAATACCAGCAGCCATTACGCTCAAGGAGTAGAAGAACGGTCCTACTATCCTCGTCTCTAGGGGCGCACCGGGAAGCAAGGCGCTAGTATTGGCAACGATGATGAAGCCACCCAGAAAAAGATATGCCGCTAAGTAGAATTTGTTAAGACGAATGAGCCAGTATGATACGCCACAGATGACGAGAGCGCCGACGATGGAAATGAGGCTGGGGAGCATTGATGGCAGCCTCTGTGTCAGGACGACAACCAAGAATACCCCTACTGCCACCGATAAGCTCAGTATCAAGATGTTGAGCAGTTTCGACTTCCGCACTCGTTCATCTGTTTCAACCTGCACTCCGATTGATTGCTCAATCACTTCCCACCTCCTCAAAATAATCAGGTAATTATCCTATTTAAGTAGTTCTAACCTTCTTATATATTTTCGCCTTGCTATCAAGGCATTCCAGCTTTCCGCGCAGATTTTCGGTCAGCATCTCCACTTCTCCCAGAATGAGGTAACCGGGGGTAGCCAGCGAATCATAGAGCATATCCAGCACCTTCTCCTGGAGTCGCCTCTGGAAATAGATCAAGACGTTGCAGCAAAATATGCAGTCAAGGTCAAAAAGAGACTGATGCATAATTGAGGTCAGGTCAAAGGAGGAAAAGTTGACCATTTGCCTAATATCAGCCCTCAGCTCATAGTTTTCGCCAAGACGGGTAAAATAGCTTTCCAAGATGGAACCAGGTATGCCTTCTACATCCTTCAAGGAGTACCTCCCTGCCTGCACTTCTTGTAAAGCCTCACGGCTAATATCGGTAGCGTAGATTGAAATATCAAAGCCCCGCCGCTGATGTCCCAAAAATTCCGCCAGCAGGATGGCGATAGAGTACGGCTCTTCACCCCGAGCACAGGCAGTGCTCCAGAACTTCAGGCTCCGCTCGCCCCGGGCTTTTTTGTATGAGACCAGTTCGGGCAACACCAGCCCGGCTACTTGCTGAAAAGTATAGGGACTCCTGAAGAAGTTGCTTACTTTTATGGTGAGATACTCAGCGAATTTCTGATACTCTTCGGGATGCGCGTCCAGAAATTGCATATAGTCCAGGTATGTCTTCGCACCGGTAACATGAAGTCTTCTTTCCAGACGGCGTACCACCGTTCCGCGCTTATAATCACGGAAATCATATCCCCCATCTCGATACACCTTCTCCAGTAGTACGTCAATAACGGCAGCTTCATGCTCAGTGGCTGTGCTCTCCATATCGAGTGTTACACCCCTATTTACCTGCCATACAATTCTATGCCAATTGTATTACAAAGTCGTAAAATTTGTCAATAGGCAATTAAGGCTACAACTCGATATAGATGCAATAGCTCATCTGGGGAAAACTACAGAAATGACAGAAGGCAAAAAAGCAGACAAAAGAAGGGCTTATGCGGAAAGGCAACGGGTGATGACAATACGAATCAGCCGGTTAAATATTTTCGGACAGCTCTCTCCAAAATGAAAATAGCAACGTCATCCCGCCGATATCTTCTCCCACCCCGAGGCCCAATGCGATACGCCTTTAATATTCTCCGGTTACTCCACCGCCTCACGGTACTGACGTGCACATTGAGAAGACGGGCTACTTCACCGGTAGTCAGCATATTGCTTATTTGTTCATAATGTGTCATCTCTCTACCATCCTTCTCTAAAAATAGTCTCTGGTTCAGCGTCATAACCAAACCAACGAGTGAATACGGCGTCTGATGGGGCATCTCTGAGGATACTCCCCTTCATCTCTTCATATTGACCCTGATATTCAGGTATTTGCTCTCCCTCGGCATCGAAGACCATAACCAGGTCATTCTTGAGCCTAATAATAGTCTTAATCATTTCATTCTCCTTCTTTACTTTCTTGTTTCTCTTTTATACGCTGCTGAATCACCACCGAGATTAGGAACAGGCCCAGGCTATAGGATAGCCACATAAAGGCGAGTTCAAAGGTGAACTTAGCCGCTAATCCCCATTGAACTATCACCCGACTTAGCTCTATCGATGCGTACATCGTCAGCAGACAGACCAGCAATATCAATAGACCTCTTAATGTATTCGTTCGGCTCATCCTGTTTCCATCTTAAGCCACCAGGATTAATTACCCATAAAAGCAGCCTTTAAAATCTGTTAAAATCAGACGGTCATACCCACAGAGATTTCCCATTGACCTCACCCCCTTAATCCCCCCTTTCCTTAAAAGGAGGGGGGGAAGAATATTAGAAGAGAGACGAAGTCTCTTTTTAACTCTCCGTGATATATCTCTCCTTGATAAGGAGAGGAGAATTATTTATTATAGAAGAGGGGCGATGCCCCTTTTAGGCATCCCTAGAATGGGATACTTTCGCGGGAAGAAAATGTCTGTGGACGGCATACTAAATATCAATAAGCCCTGGGGGAAGACCTCCTTTAGTGTGGTCGCCCTAGTGAAACGGCTCAGTGGTGAGCGGCGGGTGGGGCATGCCGGTACTCTCGACCCGATGGCTACCGGCGTCCTGCCGGTTTGTCTCGGGCAGGGAACGCGTGTCATCGAGTTTTTATTAGCGGCCACCAAGACTTATCGGGGCCAGATTGAGCTGGGTGTGGCTACAGATACCTACGATGCCAGCGGTAAGATTACCGAGAAGAGAGACCCTTCCGGCATCAGCCGAGAGCAACTGGAGTCGGCACTCGCTGCCTTTCGCGGTATAACTCAGCAGACTCCACCAATGTATAGCGCGGTGAAGCATCAAGGGCAACGGCTCTATGAACTGGCACGGGCCGGCATCAAGGTAACGCGAAAAAGTCGACCGACTAAAATTTACAAATTGGAGATTGTCGACTGGCAGCCGCCGGTAGTTACCGTAGATGTAGAGTGTGGCAAGGGCACCTATATCCGCTCTCTGGCTCACGACCTGGGACAATCGCTGGGTTGTGGTGCCAATTTGAAAAGCCTAATCCGTTTAAGCTACGGTCCTTTTGATATCAAGACGGCGGTTTCCGTGCCCCAACTTGAGGATGCCTTACGCTACGGTTACTGGCAATACTTTGTTCATCCTATAGATACCGTACTTTTACCCTGGAGAGCGATGGTGGTCAATGATGCCACCGAACGTGCCATAAGAAGCGGAGCACCAGTGGCCTTAGCCACTGATAACAGTGGTCTGACTGAGTACCTCGAAGAAACCCTCCCGGTGCCCCCCATTGAAACTCGCTGCCGCACCTATACCCTTGATGGACACTTCCTAGGTGTGCTGCGCTTTGACCCGGAAAGAGGGCAGTGGCAGCCGGAAAAGGTTTTCCTATCCCAAAACCGCTAGTTACTCGATTCTCACTTTGCTAAATTTCCCCGCGTAAAATTGCTTAAGTCTTGACAGCCTGCAACTAATAAGGGTATAGTTTCAAGCGGTGTCAAACAGGAGGTATTGTCAAGGGGTAAGTCTATCGCCGCAAGTGTAGAGTAAAAAGGGGGATAAGTTAAACTATGGGCAAGATAAATGTAGCCATCATTGGAGTTGGCAACTGCAGTTCGTCACTGGTCCAAGGTGTCCATTATTATAGTCAGGCGAAAGAGAATGAATTTGTACCCGGGTTAATGCATATTAACCTCGGAGGATACCACATCAGTGACATCAATTTCGTCGCCGCTTTTGATATTGATAAAAACAAGGTGGGCAAAGACCTAGCGGAGGCAATTTTTGCTTCGCCGAATAATACTTTCAAATTTTGCGAAGTACCGGCTACCGGCGTAATCGTCCAGCGGGGCATGACCCACGATGGCCTGGGTAAGTACCTGTCGCAAATAATCCAGAAAGCTCCCGGACCAACGGCAGACATCATTAAAATCCTCAAAGAAACCAAGACCGATATCGTGATTAACTATTTACCTGTCGGTAGCGAAGAGGCAACCAAATGGTACATCGAGCAGGTGCTGGCGGCTGGCTGTGGCTTTATCAATTGTATCCCAGTTTTTATTGCTCGTGAGAAATATTGGCAGAAACGCTTTACCGAGAAGGGGCTTCCGGTAATTGGTGATGATATCAAATCACAGGTTGGCGCTACTATTACTCACCGCGTGCTTACCCGGCTGTTTCAAGACCGTGGTGTCAAGCTGGAGCGAACCTACCAGATGAACTTTGGTGGTAACACCGACTTCTATAATATGCTGGAACGAGAACGGCTCGAGTCAAAGAGGATATCGAAAACCACGTCGGTTACCTCTCAGTTGAATTACAAGATGGACCCCGATGATATTTACGTTGGGCCCAGTGATTATGTGCCCTGGCTACATGACCGTAAGTTTTGCTACATAAAGATGGAAGGGCGAACCTTTGGTGATGTTCCATTAAACCTGGAGTTAAAGCTCGAGGTCTGGGATAGCCCTAACTCAGCCGGGGTGGTGATTGATGCCGTAAGGTGCTGTAAGCTTGCCCTAGACCGTGGCCTAAGCGGGGAACTGGTAGCGCCGTCAGCCTATTTCATGAAGTCACCCCCTATCCAATATACTGATGACGAAGCACACCGGATGGTAGAAGAGTTCATCATTACCAACACTCCGCAGGCTGGTAAGGAAAAACTGCCCAAGTAATCCCGCAGGGAGGTTTTTAGGCACTGCCTATGAAGATAGCATTGGTCTCCCCCTATGACTTTGCCTACCCCGGGGGCGTCTGTAATCACATTTCTTGCCTCGAACAACAATTTATCCAAATGGGTCATGAGGTGAAGATTGTTGCTCCCGCTTCTAAAGCCGTCTCCACCTTTGGTGACCGGTTCATAGCCGTAGGTAAACCCCGGCCGATTCCGGTCAGTGGCTCTATTGCGCGCATTACCCTATCACCATGGCTATCATCTCGAATAAAGGCGATACTCGACCGGGAACATTTTGATATCTGTCACCTTCATGAACCTTTAATGCCAATGCTCTGCACCACCGTGCTCCGCCTGTCTAACGTACCAAATGTAGGCACCTTTCACGCTTCCGGCGGTAAGTCCTGGTATAGCTTCGGCACGCCGATTGGTAAGTCAATCTTGAAGAAGTGGTTACACAAGCTCGATGGTAAAATTGCCGTGTCTGAGCCAGCTATGGAATACGTAAGTAAGTATTTCCCGGGAGACTACACCATTATCCCCAACGGCGTGGATTCAAAGCATTTCTCCCCAGACGTACCACCAATTGAAGAATTCAGTGATGGCAAATTGAATATTCTTTTTGTTGGGCGTTTGGAGAAGCGAAAGGGTTTGGACTATCTACTTGAAGCCTATAAGCAGATCAAACCGGAATTTCCCAATTCGCGCCTTATCGTCGTGGGGCCTGGCAAAAGACTGAGAAAAAAGTATGAAAGGCGGGTTATGCGGCATAGGTTAAAGGACGTTGTCGTTATTGGTTATGCCGCTTACCGCGACTTACCCAGATATTACCAGACAGCCGATATTGTGTGTTGCCCAGCCACCGGCAGGGAAAGTTTTGGTATCGTTTTGCTTGAGGCAATGGCCGTTGGTAAGCCAGTTGTTGCCTCAAATATACAAGGTTATAACAGCGTAGTGACTCACGGTGCTGAGGGCCTATTAGTACCACCCAAAAATGCGGAAAAACTAGCCCAAGCTTTAACCTCTTTAATGACTGACGGAGCACTCCGGCAGCAGATGGGAAACGAGGGGAGACTCAAGGCAGTTCAGTATGACTGGGAAAACGTTGCCCAAAGAGTGCTGGATTATTACGTCAGTGTGCTTAACGGGCCACGACGAGAAGAAGGATTTCAAGAAACTAAAGCTATCTTGACTTAGATTAGGGAAGATAGTTTGATTAATACTGCCGAAGGAAAACAACGACCAATGGCGAAGTTAGATGAATTTCGTAAAACGGCTGCTGATTACCTTACTCGACCAGCAGTACGGCTTTTGTCCAAGACATCGATAACCCCGAACGCCATAACCTGGTTCGGCTTTCTACTATCGATTGGGGCCGCCATTCTTATCGGTACGGAATATCTTTTCGCTGCCGGCTTTGTGGTACTGGTGGCCGGTCTCTTTGACCTACTGGATGGTGCTCTGGCTCGCCGCACCAATCAAGCTACCCACTTTGGTGCCATCCTCGATTCGACACTTGACCGTATCGCCGAGGCGATAATATTACTGGGCATTTTGATATTATATATCAGGGAACAGTCAACTCTCGGAATTTTACTGGTTGGTATTGCCTTACCCAGTTCACAAATGGTGAGCTATATCAGAGCCAGGGCGGAAGCCGCCGGCCTGGAATGCAGGGTAGGGTTATTCACTCGAGGGGAGAGGGTCATTGTTTTAGCACTCGGCCTTCTGCTGAGCCGGATTGATTACGCCTTAATTATTGCCTTAAGTGTTATCGTATTATTCAGCCTTTTTACGGCTGGCCAGAGATTGCTTCATGTGTGGCAGCAAAGAAAATCTGAATAACTTTTAAATCAGGCACAACTTAACTTAGGGGAGGACTTAATGCCAGTTATTGCGGTTATTGGGGCTCAGTGGGGAGATGAAGGAAAGGGTAAAATAGTTGACCTGCTGGCTGAGGAAGCACACGTAGTCATGCGTTTTTCCGGTGGTGATAATGCCGGGCACACCGTAGTTAACCGCTATGGTGAGTTTAGACTGCACCTTGTTCCTTCCGGTATTTTTTCCCCCCGGGCTGTTTCGATTCTCGGTAATGGGGTAGTGATTAATCCTAGTGTCTTGCTTGGCGAGATAGACGAGCTTAATCAGCGCGGCGTGGATACCTCCCGGCTATTTATCAGTGACCGGGCTCATCTGGTCATGCCGTACCACATCCTTCTTGATGGTCTGGAAGAGGAATCACGGGGAGGGAAGGCAATCGGCACCACGCGTAAGGGCATCGGTCCTGCCTTCGCCGATAAAATAGCCAGATTAGGCATTAGAACCTGCGACCTTTTAGACAAAGAGGTATTCAGGGAGCGACTTCGCTTTATCCTTAGCGACAAAAACATTATTTTAACCAAAGTTTATGGCGCCAGTCCCCTAGTCGAAGATGATGTCTATCGTCAGTACTGCCAGTATGGAGAGCGATTGTCTCCACATATTCGCGAGACAACGATAATGCTCGAGGAAGCCTTAAACCGTGGGGAGCTGGTGCTACTGGAAGGCGCCCAGGGGGCTTTACTTGACCCCGATTTTGGCACCTACCCTTATGCCACCTCCTCTTC
>DAOUZD010000161.1 GCA_030665795.1 Dehalococcoides sp. | reverse complement strand
ACAACCCGGAAGCGGTGCCCGTGTAGTGCCTCGCATTTGCCCCGATAACCGCGCAGGAAATGGGCGGCATCAAAATGACTTTCTACCGATATCTCGTACATTTTTCCGCTCGATTATTCCAACTTAAAGATGCCCTGTTTTTCGGTTATGCCTTGTAACAGTTCCCTAATCGTCTTACCACTTGCCGGATGCACCAGGTCAGGGGCAATCTCGTCCAGAGGGACGAGGACAAAGGCTCGCCCGGTCATTTTGGGGTGGGGGATAACCAGTTCCGGGGTTTCAATCACCTGTTCTCCATAAAGGAGAATATCGATGTCAATGGTGCGAGGTGCCCCGGATTTACCCGTTCTGCCCAGCTTGTTCTCAATGCCCTTAACCAGAGCCAGTAGTGCCGTTGGTTCCAGTCGGGTATAAGCCTGACAGACCAGATTAAGGAAGCGGGGTTGGTCAGCATTACCCACCGGCTCAGTATCATATATCGATGAAACCTTTCCCATCCGTAACCGCTGTGATAAAAATTCTAACGCCTTGTCCAGATTTTCCTGGCGGCCTCCCACATTTGAGCCAAGACCGAGATATACCATTACTGCTTCAATCACTAGCTGTCCTCCTTCGTATAATAGCATCGCTCACCCGGCAGACGCGTACCATTGCTTTAACATCGTGAACTCTTACTATGTTGGCCCCATTAGCGATGCCAATGGCTAACGTCGCTGCGGTTCCCTCCAGACGTTGGTCAGCGGGTAAGTCCAGTACCAGTCCAATCATTGATTTGCGCGAGCTTCCCAATAAAATAGGCTTGTCCAGAGATTTGAGTTCCGCCAAACGACGAATAATCTCCAGATTTTGCTCCAGACTCTTGCCGAAGCCAATGCCGGGGTCAATGATAATGTTTGGTTCGTGCACCCCGGCGTTCATGGCTATTTGGATACCCCTCTTCAAGTCGGAGATAATTTCAGGCATGATATCTTGGCAGGGGGCATCTCGCTGGTTGCTCATCAGGATAACGGGCACGCCTGCCTCGGCGGCTAAATCAGCCAGCTTGGGGTCACGCTTTAAACCCCAGATATCGTTAATCATCGTCGCGCCAGCCTTCAGGGCACGACTGGCGACGCCTGATTTATAGGTATCGATACTTATGGGCACCGGTATTTCACTGGCCAGCCTTTCTATTGTCGGAATTATTAGATTCAGTTCGCTATCAAAATCGTCTGTGGATGACGGTTCGGTACCCGGGCGGGTGGACTCACCGCCAACATCGATAATATCGGCTCCCTCAGCAACCATGCGTTTGGCCTGGGCAACCACCGTTTCAATATCATTACCTAGCCCGTCTCCGGAGAAGGAATCAGGACTGAGGTTGCAGATGCCCATAACATAGGTTTGCTCCCCCCACCTGAACTCGGTACCGCCAATGCGGGTGGTAGTGAGCAATGATTTACTCTGTGCCAAATACCCTCCTAGAAGAAGAACCTTTAATCGTCAAATTCTTCCCTTTATTCTAGCATCTTCTCAGAACTTAGCAAATAGCATCTGTGAAAGCTGGTGGTGAACCGATGCTGCGTGTAGATTGGCGGCAAAACGGGCATTGTGGTATTATTATTTTGACTCAATATTGACAATAGAGGTTAAACGGCTTTGAAAGAGGAACTGGAAAGACTGGCCAAGCTGGAAGAGGAGATAAAAGCTGGTGGCGGCGAAAAGCGCATTCAGCAGCAGCACGCCTCGGGCAAGCTCACGGCCCGGGAGAGGATTGCCCTTCTCTTTGACCCGGGCACCTTTCATGAGCTGGATTTATTTGTCCAGCACCATTGCACCAACTTCGGCATGGATAAGGTTTCTATTCCGGCCGATGGGGTAGTTACCGGCTATGGCAAGGTAAATGGCCGTACCGTATGCGTCTTCTCTCAGGACTTTACCGCCAGGGGTGGCACTCTGGGTGAGATGCACGCCAAGAAGATATGTAAGGTCATGGATATGGCGATGACGATGAAAGTGCCCATGGTCGGTTTGCTTGATAGTGGGGGAGCCCGCATTCAAGAGGGAATTAATGCTCTTAATGGCTACGGCAATATCTTTTTCCGCAACTCCTGTGCCTCAGGGGTTATCCCTCAGATATCAGCGATTATGGGCCCGGCGGCGGGTGGGGCGGTCTATTCACCGGCGATGACGGACTTTGTTTTCATGGTGAAGCGGACAAGCTACATGTATATCACTGGCCCCAATGTCGTCAAGGCAGCTACCAGTGAAGAGATAAGTGATGAAGAGCTAGGTGGTACCATGGCTCACAGTATCAAAAGCGGCGTGGCTCAATTCGCTGGCGATAATGATGAGCAGTGTATTGAAGAGATTAAAAAGCTCCTGAGTTATCTGCCGCAGAGTAATGAGGAGAAGCCACTTGACATAACACCGACTGATTCTCCTGACCGTGCCGACCCGGCGCTGGATGATATTATACCGGATGAAGCACACAAAGCTTATGATATGAAGGCGGTCATCAGTGCTATCGTGGATAGTGGCGAATTTCTGGAGCCATCCCGGCAATACGCCCCGAATATAATTACCTGCTTTGCTCATTTGAATGGGCATGTGGTCGGTATCATTGCCAACCAGCCTAATTACCTGGCGGGCTGTCTTGATATTAATGCCTCAGACAAAGCCACCAGATTCATTCGCTGCTGCGATGCTTTTAACATTCCTTTGCTTACCATTGCTGATGTCCCCGGGTATCTGCCGGGTAGCAGTCAGGAATGGGGAGGTATCATCAGGCATGGTGCCAAACTCCTCTGGTGTTATGCCGAGGCCACGGTGCCCAAGATAACTTTGATTACCCGCAAGGCTTATGGCGGGGGGTACATTGCCATGTGCAGTCATGGTTTGGGTGCTGACTATACCCTCGCCTGGCCCAAGGCGGAAATCGCGGTTATGGGCGCAGAGGGTGCCGCCGCTATCATCCACCGCCAGGAAATCCAGGCTGCGGAGGAGCCCAAGGCTAAGGAGAAGGAGAAGGTAGAAGAATACCGTCAGCTATTTTATAATCCTTATGTTGCCGCCAGCATGGGGTATATCAATGCCGTTATCCAACCCAGGGATACCCGCCCGGAGATAATTGCTGCTCTTGAGGCACTGCGGAATAAGAAAGAGACTCGCCCGCCGAAGAAGCACGGCAATATCCCAATG
>DAOUZD010000125.1 GCA_030665795.1 Dehalococcoides sp. | reverse complement strand
CATTGTAATCCCGGTAGTTATCTCCCACTCACCACGACCGTCAATACCAAGTTCCAGGTTAATCTGGGTCTCTTTAGTCTCCCGTTTGATAGTTGCCCGTCTATTTTTCATCTATCCCATCTCCTATTTCCCGCAGCGCTTCGATTACCGCGTCGGTATGTTCCGGTCTGCCGGCGCTGATGCGGAGAGAATTCCTCAGCAGGGGCAGGTCAAAGTAACGGACCAGTATTCCTTTCTTCTCCAGTTCTCGCTGGATTTCGCTCGCCTTTCCCTTCAGCACCGCACAGAAAACGAAGTTGGCCTTCGATGGAAAAGGCTTCAAAAATTTCAGCTTTTTCAGCTCTTCAAACAGCCTTTCTCTCTCGGCAACAATCGCCTTTACGTTGCCGAGCAGATAGTCAAGGTCCTTTAGCGACTCCTCTACCGCAACCAGAGCCGCCGCATTTACGTTATAGGGCAGTTTTATGGTCATCAGGTATTGAGCAATTCGGGGCGGGAATACGCCGTAGCCTATCCTTATTCCCGCCAGGCCTGCCCACTTGCTGAAGGTCCGCATTACCATCATATTTTTGTACTGGCTCACCAGCCGGGTAACGGTCTCACCACTGAATTCAACGTAGGCCTCATCAACCAGTACCGGCACCCCGGTATCCACCAGCTCCAGGATATCCTTTTGGGAGGTAATGGTCCCGGTAGGATTATTAGGCGTAGCCAGCAGTATCAGTTTAGTCCTTTTAGTTATCGCCTTCTTTACTGCGGCTACATCGACGGCGTAATCCTCGTCTCTAGGGACTTCAACCAGGGTGCCGCTATGGAGCTTTGTCCTAAAGCCGAACATGGCAAAGGTCGGCACACAATTTACCACCTCATCCCCGGGCTCAATAAGCAGGTCCAGAATAAAGTCGATTAGCTGGTCACTGCCATTACCGGCCACAATATACTCAGCCCCGGTACCGGCATAGTCAGCGAGAAGCTCCCTGATTCTTGTCTGGGTGGCATCGGGGTAGATATTTAGGTAAGGGTAGCTTGCCAGAGCCCGGTTCACCCGGGGTGAACAGCCATAAACATTTTCATTAGCGTCAAGCTTGATAACATCCTCTGCGGCCACTCCAATCTCCCTCGCCAGGGTCTCCGCGGCCTTACCTGGCGAATAGGCCCCTTGAGAAACCAAAACCGACCTTACCAGGCCTTCTATTCCATCGCCACCAGTCATTTTCCCTCTCCTATTTCTTTACTATCAGTTTCTTGACCGCCTGGTTGAGCCCCTCCAGGGTTAGCTCAAACATAGGAAACAGCTTGCCAACCATCAGCACCGTAGGGTGATTCCAAAAATACAGCTCCTCGGGATTTAACCAGACACAGTGCGTAAAATGCTCCGCAATCTGCTTAAGCCGGGCAAGCCCCGGGGCCTCGTTCTGCTCATAGTAGTAAATAGCCCCATATTTACTGAGCAGTTCCGACATCGCCATCCTGGCATCCCCGACCAGGAATACCTTGTAGTCCGGTTCAAAGGTATGCAATATATAGCTGGTGCTGACGGCTTCGCTCCTCTCAACATCGGTGTAGAGATAATCATAGATACAATTATGAAAGTAAAAATATTCAAAGTCCTTGAAGTGGCTGGCGGAATTAGCCGCCGAGAAGAGACGACTGCACAACCGGGCAAAGGGGTTCATCGACCCGCCGACATCCATCAGGAGCAGTACCTTAACCGCGTTTTTCCGGCTTCGCCTCCACACCATTTCAATATCTCCGGCGTTCTTGGCAGTAGCATCTATCGTCCGCTCCAGGTCAAGTTCATCCTCAAGACCAATCCGGCTCAGCTGTCTCAAGCCCCTTAACGCCAGCTTTATCTGGCGCACATCCAAAACCAGGTCACTGCGGTAATTCTTGAACTTCCTTTCCTGGGCAACCTGGATAGCGTGCCTTCCCCCCGACTCGCCGCCAATCCGGATACCGGCCGGGTGATACCCGGAGTGTCCAAAGGGAGAAGTACCCCCCCGGCCAATCCAGTGGCCACCGCCATCATGCTGCTCCGTCTGCTCGGCAAGCCTCTTTTCAAACTCCTTCATCAGCTTTTCGAGGTCCATCTCATCAAACAGCGCCCTCTCCTCCTTACCAAGGGTCATCCTGTTAATCGGGTCCTTGAGCCAGTCGAGGATTTGCCCGGTAATCTCCGCCGGTGCCTCTACCCCTTTGAAGTACTCCTGGAAGGCAACATCATAATAGTCATAATGGGCTTCACTCTTGACCAGGATTGCCCGGGCCAGGTAGTAAAAGTCATCGAGATTCGTGATAAAACCGCGGGACAGTGCCTCCATCAGTGTCATCCATTCCGTCATTGACACCGGCACCCCTCTCCGTTTAAGGGTATAAAAGAAATCGGTGAACATGCGGATTAACTAGTCCCTCCACTTAATACCATAGGCATTCATTCTTTTGTTCAAGACAGCATTCATAAAGTAGCTGTAGTCCGTTTCCTTCTTGAGCAGGGTGCCGACGAAGGGAACCTCTTTGGTTATCTGCTCATGGCTGATACCACCGGCAATCAGGGCACTAATCCAGTCTATCAATTCAGCGGTTGATGGTTTCTTTCTGAAATCGTCAATCTCCCTCAGCGTATAAAAGGTCTTCAGGGCCTGGTGAAGCAGGTTCTGCTGGATATCGGGGAAGTGGACCTTAATTATCTTCTCCATCATCTCCGTATCGGGAAACTCAATGAAGTGAAAAACACACCGCCGCAGGAAAGCATCGGGAAGTTCCTTTTCGGCGTTACTGGTTATAATCACGACCGGACGGTAGACCGCGGTGATAGTTTCCCCGGTTTCGGGGATATAAAAGGACATCTCGTCCAACTCATTGAGCAGGTCGTTGGGAAACTCAAGGTCAGCCTTGTCTATCTCGTCAATAAGCAGGACTACCCGCTCCGGAGAGCTAAAAGCCTCTCCCAGCTTACCCAGCTTGATATACTGCTTGATGTCAGAGACATCCCTGTCACCGAAGCGACTATCATTAAGCCGCTGCACCGTATCATATACGTAGAGACCCTCCTGGGCTTTGGTGGTTGACTTGATATTCCAGATAATCAGCCTTTTCCCCAGTCCCGCCGTAATACTGTGGGCAAGCAGGGTCTTGCCCGTCCCCGGCTCCCCTCTAACCAGCAGCGGTCTCTTGAGAGCTATCGACACATTCACTGCATCCTTCAAGTTCTCAGAAACAACATAATCAGATGAGCCTTTAAATTGGTCAAAATCGCTATTTCCCGTCACTTAATACCCCCTAATCTAAAAACAATTAAATATTTACCATATCCCCGGCAAATAAAATTCCCTCCGCTTGGAGGGTTCTCTTTTTGCTTTTCCTTTCACTGGTTACCTTCGATATTCACATCTTCATACAAACTGCCCCCAAGCATGCCTGGCGCATCCCGTAAACATAAAATACATATAATAATATGGGTGATGGGCAACATATAATGACATCTTATATCCCACTTAACCTGTCCGGGGTTCACTTTATCACAGGGAGTATAACTTGTCAAGGAGACGGATAAAGCCCTAATCCGTGGATTCCCTGTGGGAAACCTCACCTGTCATTGCGAGGAGCCGCAGGCGACGTGGCAATCTCTTAATATGGAGGCGAGATTGCTTCGCTTCGCTCGCAAAGACACGGGAATCCATGCATCTGATGCTGCACCCATGAGGTGGGCTTTTTGAACTTGGACTCACGGATTAAGGTAAAGGTACTTCCCTATCTCGGAGAGGGCCCGGATGCGGGGACAGTCAGTGA
>DAOUZD010000031.1 GCA_030665795.1 Dehalococcoides sp. | reverse complement strand
CTCGGCGCCATGTACCCATGGAATCGGGAGGTAACTATAGTCCAAGAAGGCGCCACCGATTACCATAGGAATTAGCCCGGCCAAGCCGAAAATCAACATGCCAACGGCAGCAAGTACCATCGCCAGCTTCGGTGGGAATTTTCGATAGGAGACTTCAGTACCCAAATATAGCCTTTGCAATATGACGCTAACGGCGAGCAGAACCCCACCCTGGAACCCACCGCCGGGACCGTAATGCCCGTGCACAATAACATAAAGCGCGAATAGCTGAATGAACGGGATTAATAAGCTACAAATGGTCTGAACGATGATGCTTTGATACTGCTGCTTTATCATTAGCTTTCCTTTTCATGAGTATCAGGACACAAGCGAGACCGGCGGTGAATATCACCACCACTTCGCCAAGGGTATCATAGCCACGGTAATCAGCCAGCACGGCGGTGACAATATTGGGGGTATGTGTATCTTTAACCGAGTTTTCAATATAGAATGGTGAAACATGAACATTGGCCGGAGCCTGAGGGTCAGCATGGTCCGGCAAGCCACTAGTGGCATACACCATCAGAGCCACGAGCAGAACCATGAGGGGTACACTAAGCCACTTCAATCTTCAGACCTCCGCCTGGTAAGAAATAAGGCAACAACAAACAATACTCCAGTTACCCCTGCTCCCAATGTTACTTCGACAAAAGCGACGTCAATCGCGCCCATCTGGGCAAACAATACCGCCACAAAGAAACTGTAGGCGGATAAAGCCGCCACCGCAGCCAGAAGGTCATGGACAGACAGCGCAATCAATGCCGCAATAATCAGAATAACTAGTAGCCAGAAGTCAACTTGCCAAATCACGATTTCTTATTCCTTTTTGTCTTCGTCATTCGGTTTCTTCTTTCGTGTCCATGGTTGTAAGCCCGTTCGGAGAGCAGCTCGGGCTATGGCATGGGTGGCAGTTGGGTTAGCGATCAAGACAAAAAACACGATAAACAGTATCTTGATGGTACCGAGTTCCCACCCATTATAGACGGCTAATCCGCCGAGTAGCAATATTGAACCTAGCGTCTCCGATTTACCCACAGCGTGAGTTCGGGCGAAAAAGTCTGGCAAACGAAGCAACCCGAGAGCACTTACCGTTAAGAAGAAAGTGCCGCCAAGCATTAAGATAATTGCCACAATAGTCTGGGCCAGCATTAGGGTTGTTTCTCCTCCCCCCGGTCGAAGTATTTCCCCAGTACGATAATGATCACGAAGTTCAACAGAGCATAAGCGATAGCAAGGTCAACGAACATATTGATTCGCCCAAAGATAAATCCAATCAAGGTCAGCAAGATGAAGCCATTGGTCCCGACCAAACCGGCGGCGATTATCCGGTCAAATATAGTTCTGCCGACTGCTACCCGGTACATACTGGCAGCAGTCAGTAAGGCAATAAAAATGGTAATCGCCAGGAGGAATGAACTCATTGCTCAATCTCCTTCAGAGAATGTACCCATTGGGTGGCCGGCGGTAGTTCTTCCTTCTCCAGATAGACCGTGGCTATCTTGTTTTGCATCGTTGCATCTTCCAGTTCCCCGGCTAAGGGTCGCTTTAAGGTATGAATGATATATTGCCCGTTTTCCAGGCTAGTAGTTATCGTACCCGGTGTCAGTGTTATCGAATTAGCTAACGTTACCTGGGCAATGCCTTTTTTCATCCGGGTTCGGAACACAAGCAGGCCAGGGTCAATCGGCATTTTGGGGTGGAGGACAAGGTAGGCAACCTGAACGTTAGCCATTATGATTCGGGAAAGTAGCCACGGTAGATAAGCCAGAAAGCGCCACAGCTGCAGGAAAACCAATCGGGTTTTAGCCTCCACGCGCTCACCGTAGCTTAACGCATAATGAAAAAGGTCATTGGTGAGAAAGGTGACCAAGCCGGCTGATAGTGCCCCGATAACAATATACTTCGCTTCAAAGCGCCCAGAAAGTATCAACCAGAAGGCAAATAGAAGAACAAATTGCAGGACTACGCTAATCAACCTTTTCTGACCGTGTTTCGTGGTTTTCTGCAATCGTAATGTATCCCTCATTAGTTCTGGCTCTCCATCACGAACACCACGGTTGTGGCACCATTGATCGCGAGTCCCGTTGCATAAACCTCTCGTCTTTCCTTCTTGACAACAGCGGGCGATGCGGTCCATTCCTACCAGCTATCACCCGCCTTGAGTATGTTTGCCCAAGGAAATCCCGCTGCTAAATTTACCACGACCAAAAAGTTTAGTCAAGGGAGTTCCCCTCCCCTTCATTCTCTTGTTATTTCTACCTAGACTTAGGCTAAATTTTTACCAACTGAAGTGAGTAAAGGAGGTGCCCTATACTTTCACGTCATTTTTACCAGCTAAAGAGATGCCGCAGATAGGACACCGATTTGCGCGCTATCGGCTCTGGGTCACCTTCTGGGTCAATGACAACTGAGGCTGAACCCTGGAAACCCTCTTCCTGCAGAATCCGCACGGTATGGGGCCAATCGAGTGTCTCCTTCTCGGGACTAACTCCAAGGGGCAAACGGCTGGGTTCGTACAAGTGTATGTGCTGGGCCTGACTCTTGACGGCTCTAATGCCATACTCGATGGAAGACTCCACTGCCCAGAGTTGGTGCGTATCAAGCATCACACTGAAGTTGGGACTACTGATCTTCACTACCATTGCCATGGCGTCATCTCCGTTCCATCGGGAGTTCTTCTTTAGTTTACTTGGTGATTTCGAGGAATTTCTTCAGCTTGGTTTGAAATTCCAGCCTGTCCAGAACTTCTCGATTGACCAGAGTTTCTGGAATCTCACCACGGGTAATCTTGGCAATCTGCTCGGCGATTATTTCCCACATGGTACTAAAGGTCTGGTCGGTATGCGCTAAAGCATGAGGACTGAGGATAACATTGTCCATCTTGAGCAAAGGGTTATCTGACGATATCGGTTCCTGTTCAAACACATCCAGCCCAGCTCCTCGTAGCCATCCCTCCTGCAAAGCCTTTATCAGCGCTGTTTCGTCCACAATGGAGCCACGCGCTGCGTTTATCAGAAAGGCGGTTTTCTTCATCTTCTTCAGTTCTTTTTCACCAATCAAGCGACGGGTTGTCTCATTCAAGGGACAGGCAACAGTCAAGAAGTCTGATTCGGTCAACACGGTATCTAAGTCAACTAACTTCACATCGATATCGACTACATCCTCTGGGGTAACATAGGGGTCGTAAGCAATGTGTTTCATTTCAAAGGACTTAGCAAGCTTAAACATTTCATGACCAATGTTACCGACACCTATCGACCCTAGTGTCCTCCCCACTAATCCGTAACCCTGGTAGTGATGTTGTTCCGCCCATCGCCCCTCGCGAATCAATTTATCCTTGGTAAAAAGTCGCATGCTTAAGGCGAGGATAAAGGTCATGTAGACCACTGCCATCGGGCGACGGACGGCTCTCGGAGTGATAAACAGCATTATTCCGGCGCTAGTAAGGGCGGGAACATCAAGCCTTTCGTAGCCCACCCCACCACGGTGAATAGAAAAAAGCTGGTCATTCCCGGCGATACTCTGTTTCGTCCACAAAGGCCGAAAACTAGCCACCATGTCGAAGCCCTTTATCTGCTCCGGGGTGACCTCGCGCAAGAATTCCGGGAACATTTCGTACGCCACATTTGGCATTTCATCTAACAAATTGAGACCGGGACCGGGCATCACGAATTTACCATTTTCATCAAAGAAATCCCGGGTAAGCCCAATTCTAGCTTTCCTACCCATAGCCTTTCCTCCTAGTTGGTTAGTTTTTCTATCTGCTAGATTTTTCTCTGTCGAAGGTTTTAGAGAAGGTTCCCGCTGATTCGATTCCTGTTCTTAACCTGATAACGTTTTCTTTCTAGCCAGCCTAGGTAAGCCTACAAATCATTGGCTAACTGACTCAAACCAAGCTCTTGTAGCTTTTTCGCACTTGGCTTAGTCGTGGTTAAGTCCCAGTCCATCGCCTTCAGGTAGTCCTCTATCATGGTATCGTCGTCGAGCGTTACGTTAGCAACGGGACCTTCCTTAAGCGGTGGTCTACCCACGGCTCTTGGATTAAAGAAATACTTCAGTGGGTTCAGTCCTTCACGCAGATTGAACAGATGGCGGACATTCGCGATGCGTTCCCCAACACTCAAGCAAGCGTCAAAGGTGTATTCCCATCCGGTAACTGCTGTCAGGAAGTCGGGAATAAACTGCGCGGGGTAGGAAAGATAGGCAAATAGGCAAATACCGGACGAATTAACGATGTGGACCATGTTCATGGCTTGCTTCTGAAGCTCTCCGGTGTTGGTGTAATCGTATTTGTCTTCTCTTGGGTCGGTGAGGAAGTCAACCCCCATAACCCAGGCCCGCCCACCCTGCGTGTGGCGCCCTGGAGTACCATCCATGCGGTAGGTCACCGCGAGGGCAGGGGTAAACCTTGGGTCATGAGCTGGTATCTCCTGACCCCGGACATGGACAGCGAATTGCTCTGCGCCCTTACCTAATTTCTCAGCCGCTCGCATCACGCCATCGGCTAAGAGCTCGCCGATGCCCTCGCGTCTGGCAATCTTATCAACAAGAGCTACCACCATAGCACCATCGCCCCAGCGCAGTTCCACACCAGTATCTTCCTTAGTGAGGATGCCATTTTCGTAGCACTCAATGGCAAAAGCAACGACGGCACCAGCAGAAATAGTGTCTAAGCCATAGGCATTGCAGATGTCATTGAAACGAATGATAGATTCCAGGTCGTCATTGAGACACAAGGTGCCCGTCATGCATAATGTCTCGTATTCAGGTTTGTGGCATACATTCGCCCGTCCTGGCTTAGCCTTCATATGTCCACCACAACTGATAGGACACTGCCAGCAGCCGTACTTGCGTTCCTGTTCAGCGATCACCGCGTCGTCACTGATGCGCTTGGCAGTAGGGAAATCGATAGGGCCAGCGCCAGCCCAGTTTTTCACCGGCGAGTCTCCACTCATCGCACTGGCCTCGGTAAGCCCTGCTGTACCATAATCTCTGAATGTCGGTCCTGCACCTTTAAGCTGAGTTACCCACTCTCGCCGCAATTGCTTGGCTTTGGTTTCATCTGCCATAGGTATCTTCATGTCACCTTTGACGGCTAGTGCCTTCAGTTTCTTGGCGCCCATCACCGCACCCAGTCCCGACCTAGCCGCAGCTCGCCCTTTCTCATTTATTATCGCGGCGATGAGAGAGAGTTTCTCACCAGCCGAACCTATGCAGGCAACACTAGTGTCCCCGCCATGAATATTCTTGAGCATGTCCTCTGTCTCTAGACAATCCTTGCCCCATAATTGGGCGGCATCCCTCAGCTTCGGCTCGCCACTCTCAATGTAAAGATAGACCGGTCTCGCTGAAGAGCCGCTAAAGAAGACCCCATCGAAGCCAGCAAATTTTAGGTGCGGCCCAAAATCACCACCGCAATTGGCGTCACCCCAAGTTCCAGTAAGAGGAGACTTACTGATGGCGGCAAATCTTCCACTACATAGCGCTGGAGTACCAGTAAGAGGGCCAGTCATAAAACCCAGCATGTTGTCGGGACCCAGGGGGTCTAGGTGGGGTTTCATCCGCTCATACAGAATCCGGGCACCAATACCGTAACCGCCCATGAAGTCTCGGCATAGCTTTTCGCTGAGTACCTCCTCTTGGTATGTTCCTCGTGTCAGGTCCACAAAAAGTATCCTGCCCATGTAACCTTTGACCATAATGCTTCCCCTTTCTAATTAATACTATGCCCAAGGCTCAACTAGCAACAGGTAACTACTCTCGTTTACTCTGAACCTTCCTAAAAGATTAAACTGCCCGCTTCTTTTTGTCAACTTCGTGTTTTCGTCTGTAAATACCAGCAAATTGTCACCAACCTTGCCCTGAAGCGTGGGTTTAAGGTAGAATTTAAAGCTAGGAGAGGTGTCCGAGTGGTTGATGGTGCCGCTCTCGAAAAGCGGTCTCCGTGTTTAGCGGAGCGTGGGTTCGAATCCCACCCTCTCCGCCATCATTGAGATAGAATGTAATGCCAAGCCTTAAGCTATATATATTGCGGAGAGGTGCTGGAGTGGCCTATCAGGCGCGCCTGGAGAGCGCGTGTAGCCTTTGGCTACCGTGGGTTCGAATCCCACCCTCTCCGCCACCCTATTTTGAAAGACTCTACCCTCTTTAAATCTTTTCTATGGTAACCCTCCTTTTAACTCTCCTCACTTGATATAACCTCAATTGTCTTCGCCATACCTCTATGATAGAATTGCTTTGAGATGACAAATAAAGACCTTAGATATTTGGTAGGCTTTAGTCTTATACCTGGCATTGGCCGCGTGAGATTTACCCAGCTTGAGAACTACTTTGGTAGTCTGGAGAAGGCTTGGCAGGCGACACCGATGGAATTAAAACACGCTGGACTTGATAGCGGCTCAATACAGGCTGTTACTTCATGGCGTCCCAAGATTTCTCTGGAAGCAGAGATGGAAAAGTTAGAGCACTATGGTGTGAAGGTATTTCCCTATAATGACCAAAGCTACCCGTCCCGCCTCAAAGAAATATATGACTATCCCCCACTACTTTATGTCAGGGGTTCACTGCTCCCGCAGGACGAGTGGTGCCTGGCAGTGGTGGGCACCCGCCGGGCTACTGTTTACGGGAGGCAGATAACCGAAGAAATCGTGACTGATTTGGCACAAAGCAAGATTACCATTGTCAGTGGGTTAGCCAAAGGAATCGATTCGGTAGCTCATCAAGTAGCACTGGCTGCCGGCGGTAGGAGCATTGCTGTGTTTGCCTGCGGGCTTGACATCGTTTACCCCGCCGAAAACGCTAACCTAGCGCGCCAAATTATCCAGCAAGGTGCCTTGATTAGCGAGTATCCTCTGGGTACCCGACCCAAGGCAGATAACTTCCCTCGGCGTAATCGCATTATGAGTGGGCTAAGTTTAGGTGTTTTAATTACAGAAGCCGATGAAACCAGTGGCGCTATGATTACCGCACACATGGCATTGGAGCAAAATAGAGAGGTATTTGCCATTCCGGGCAGTATCCTGTCACCAGCCAGTCGAGGTACCAATCATCTTATTCAGGAAGGGGCCAAGCTAGTTCGAGACTATACCGACATTCTGGAAGAACTGAATTTGATGAACGTGGCCCGACAGATGGAAATGAAAGAGGTGATACCGGCTTCTGATACTGAGTCGTTACTGCTAAAGCACCTGGGTGCCGAACCAACCCATGTTGATGAGGTCTGTCGCAGCAGTGGTCTACCAATATCAACCGTCAGCAGCACTCTGGCAATGATGGAGCTAAAAGGTCTAGTCAAGCAACTGGGGCCGATGAGCTATGTTCTGGCCCGAGAAGTCAGAGAGGAATACAGGGTAAAAGTGGATTAGGTACTATATTAAAAATAAAGGAAACAATTCGTAGGTGGTTAGCTTTGAATTGTTTTTAGAGTTATGTCAACTGGAAAGAAAAATTTAGTTATCGTTGAGTCGCCGGCTAAAGCCAGAACGCTAAACAAGATTCTGGGTAGAGGCTACAGCCTTAAGGCTTCGCTGGGTCACGTGAGGGACCTGCCGAAGAGTCAATTGGGGGTGGACATCGAAAACGGCTTTGTCCCCAGATACGTG
>DAOUZD010000046.1 GCA_030665795.1 Dehalococcoides sp. | reverse complement strand
AATTCTGGCTCAAGCAAATCAGCCGGGCGGCAAGTTACGGGAGTTTGTGGCCGCTTATGGTAGTTGAGCACTATTTTCTGTACTTCAGGGTCAATAGGTGCCGGTGGCTTGCCGTATAGTCCGTAGCAGTAGTCCCCTACTTGGGTTGAGACCAGTTTATACCGGCCAGCCAGCACGTTCTGAACCGCTTGAACCCCCACGATTTGGCTGGTGGGCGTTACCAGAGGTGGGTAACCGAGCTCCTTGCGAACTTTAGCTACTTCTTCGTATACCTCCTGAATCCGGTGCAGAGCGTTAGACTGCTGCAGTTGAGTGACAAAGTTGGAGACCATACCGCCCGGAATCTGGTGCACCAAGACATTGGTGTCAATCACTGACATTCGAGTGCGGTTCAGGAAGTCTCGATACTTGGGAGCGATGGACTCAATATAATCCCCCAACTTGAGCAGGTGAGCCAAGTCCAGCCCGGGGTCTCGGGCGGTTCCTTTGAGGGCAGCGACGAGTGGTTCAACGGCGGGCTCTGATGAGCGCAGGGCGAAGGGTGCCAGCGCGGTATCAATAACATCCACCCCGGCTTCCACCGCCTTGAGATAAGACATTGCGCCCATACCGCTGGTGAAGTGAGTGTGTAGCTGTATCGGTATTTTCACTATTTGCTTCAGTGCCGTAACCAGGGTATAGGCATCATCGGGGGCAATCAGTCCGGCCATATCCTTGATGCATATGCTATCCGCCCCCATATCTTCGAGAAGGCGTGCTTTGTTAAGATAATAATCAAGGTTAAATACCGCCCCGCCCATTTTGGGCTCGGTGAGGGAGTAGCAGATGGAAAGCTGGGCGTGCTTACCGCATTCTTTAATTGCTTTGAGAGAGGTTTCGAGGTTGCGCTCATCATTCAGGGCATCAAATACCCGAAAGATGTCAATCCCGCACTCAGCAGCGTGATGGACAAAGGCGGTCACCAAATCATCAGCGTAGTTGCGATAGCCGACCAGGTTCTGCCCACGAAGCAGCATCTGCAAGGGGGTGTCCGGCATCAGCTTCTTCAGGGAGCGTGGTCTGTCCCACGGGTCTTCATTTAGAAACCGGGTAGCGACATCGAAGGTGGCACCACCCCAGACCTCCATGGAGTAGAACCCCGCCTTGTTCATCTCCTCAGCGATGCCCAGCATGTCCTCAGTTCGCATGCGGGTGGCCAAATTGGATTGATGTCCGTCGCGGAAGGTAACATCGGTGATTTTTAAAGGGTTCTTATTTTTAGCGCTATTCATTAATTTGCCCTCCCTAGCATATGGTAATGTCAAATGGTCATCCCCTATTTTACACTGTTAGTTCTCCAATGGCAAAAGCAGGCATGTTGTGTTTTGAAGTAGGCTGTTTACAAGTTTAGCAGTTTAACGTAGAATTCTTGGGGCAGGATTACAGGGTACGATTTGATAAGGAGGCCTTCCCTCTGGTATCAGCCAATCATCACAACGAGAACACCACGGTTAGCCATGACGCCTTCTATTACGGCTGGGTTATTGTCGCTGTTTGCACCATTCTGATGGTTATGCAGGCAGGGATAATGTATAGCTATGGTGTCTTCTTTAAGCATTTAGTCGCTAATTTTGGCTGGAGTCGTGCCGCTACCTCAGGCGTCCACTCCTTGTTTATGATTACCCATGGTGGCTTTGCTATCGCCATGGGATGGCTGGTAGATAGGTTTGGGCCGGCCAGGGTGATGGCGTTTTGCAGCTTCATTGTTGGATTGGGGCTAGTCCTGACCAGCCAGGTCAATGCCCTGTGGCAGTTTTACGTGACCTACGGACTAATCTTAGGCATTGGTATGAGTGCTATTTTCACGACGAGCACGGCGACCACTGCCCGCTGGTTCACCAGTCGCCGCGGATTGGCTCTGGGGATTGTGACCAGTGGTGTTGGTCTGGGT
Organism: Dehalococcoides sp.; assembly: GCA_030665795.1. The sequence continues at coordinate 4,398 of DAOUZD010000046.1, read as the reverse complement.
ACCTTTCTGGTACCTGTAGCCGAACGCCTCATCGCTGCCTTTGGCTGGTCAATGGCGTACTTTGTTCTTGGGGTGGCTGCCTGGGCAGTTATGATTCCGGGCGCCCTTTTTCTGCGACGCGCTCCTGGAGAGAAGCAACGGCGCGCCTACGGTGGGGACGAGTCAATACCGCCCCCTGATATTAGCCACGAAGCAGGGACAGGTTCCATCTCCGCAGAAACTGGTATTACCATGAAGGCGGCCGCCCGCTACAAACCATTGTGGATGCTTTTCTCCGTTTACTTTCTCTTTAATTTCTGTTTACAAATGGTAATGATTCACCTGGTCAATTACGCGACTGACATCGGGATTGCTTCTCTCATCGCGGCGACTTTCATTAGTATCATTGGCGTCGGTAGCTTTCTCGGGCGGTTGATAATGGGCACCGCCTCCGACCGCATCGGCAGCCATAATGCCCTGTTGATTTGCTGTATAATACTGATGATAACCCTGGTCTTTCTTGTCTTCACCCAAGAGCTGTGGATGTTCTATCTCTTTGCCATCATCTTTGGGCTTGCTTACGGCGGTGAAGTACCGCAAATGGCGGTGCTGGTTGGTCATTTCTTCGGGCTGCGAGCTGTGGCAGCATTAGTCGGGGTAGTTGTCTTTGGGGCTACTATCGGCGGTGCCATCGGTGCCTGGGTGGGCGGTCAGGTCTTTGACGTAACCCAGAGCTACCAACTCGCCTTTACCATTGCCGCCATCGTCAGTCTTTTGGCAGTGATAATTACGCTGATGCTCAAGAAGGCCAAGGCAGTCATCCCGGGATGACCCGGATGATAAATTTCAGATTGTTGTCGCCTTGCCATTCCGACCCTAAAGGTTTATAATTTGGGTTAAAATATCGACTGAATTAGCTGCGTTATCGCTGAAACCGAAAAAGTCATGTTGAAAGGAAACTACCATTAAGAAATCCGGCCTTCTTCCACTTCTTACTGGACTGTTACCTCTATTTGTCCTTGTCATCGCTCATTTTGGTCACCACCTGATAATGGCGCTGCTGTCGCCGCTTCTCCCCTTTATCCGTAACGATTTCTCTCTGTCATACACCGAGGTAGGTGGGCTGCTCTTTGCCTATAATATTGCCTACGGCGTCAGCCAGCTACCCGCCGGCTGGGCGGCGGACCGGGTTGGCCCCCGCATTATGCTCACCGTCGGCGTTGCCGGAGTGGCGTTTGCCGGGCTCTTGATTGGTCTTTCTCCCAACTACACCATCCTGGCGCTTTTTCTCGTTATCTTGGGACTGATGGGGGGTGGTTACCATCCGTCGGCCGCGCCACTGGTCTCGGCCTCAGTTAAGCCAGAGAACCGGGGAAAGGCACTGGGTTTCCATCAGATAGGTGGCACGGGAAGCTTTTTTCTGGCACCGCTTATTGCTGCCGGCATTGCCGGTGTCCTGGGCTGGCGCGGCACCTTCTTGGCTATATCAATTCCTGCCATTGCCTTCGGCATCACTTTGTATATACTCCTGGGACGGATGGGGTATGCCAATTTCGCTCGAAAGAAGGCAACAGATGCTTCGGCTGCAGGGCCGTCTGAACCAGGCGACTTGCGCCGGCTGTCAGCATTTATAGCTTTAGGCATCGCCAGCATGGTTCTGGTTTATTCCTCTCTCCAATTCATCCCTCTTTACGCAGTTGACCAGCTCGGTGCCAGCGAGGAGTGGGGTGGTGCTCTGCTATCCATTGCCTTCTTTGGCGGGCTCTGGGGCGGTCCCATCGGTGGCTTTCTGTCAGACCGGCTGGGGAGGATACCAGTCATCATTGCCGTGGGCCTCGTCGCGGCGCCGGCTATTTTCCTGCTTAATCAGGTGTCAATGGGTATGGGTTTCTATGCCGTATTGCTCATCATGGGTACCGCGATGCATGTCGGCATGCCGGTGGTGGAGGCCTATATTATCAGCCATACATCACCGCAGAAACGCTCCACGGTGCTCGGTATCTACTATATGGGAAGTCGGGGAGGTCCGGCGATAACGCTTCTTATCGGCTACCTCATTGACACCTACCAGTTCTATATCACATTCTCCGGAGTGGCGGCTACCCTGTTTGCCGTTACTCTTGTCTGCGCGGTATTGCTCTGGGGAAAGCGCGGGTGATTTATTAACCTGGCTCTTTCATGGCTCCCCATCTGGCCATGTATTTCTGCTTAGCCTGGGGGTTGACCACTGCCCGGGGCCACTCGCTGCGTATCACGCGGGATACCTCCTCAACGGGTCGGTGCCAGCGCTCGGCCTCAGAGGTTGGGGAAAAGAAGGCGGAGTGGGCGGTGCTGATAACATTATCCATCGCCAGCAATGGACTTTTAGGGGCGGGAGGTTCGGGGTCGGTAACGTCCAGGGCGGCCATGGCGATTTTCCCCTCTTTGAGAGCCTGATATAAGGCGGACTCATCGATGAACCCACCCCGGGCGGTATTAATCAGGCAGGCGGTAGGCTTCATCTGGCTAAAAGCTTCGACATTCATGATATGCTTAGTTTCCGGGGTCAATGCCGCATGTATGGAGAGAAAGTCGGACTCCCGGAGCAAACGCTTCCAGTCCACCAGTTCCACTCCCATTTGCTGGGCCAACTCTGGGGATACATAGGGGTCGCAGGCGATGACGCGGAGTTGGAATCCTCGAGCTTTAGGCACCAGCACTCGGGGAACCTTGCCCAGCCCGAGCAAACCTAGAGTCTGCCCTTTTAGCTGGGTCATCTTTGGCCAGATGCCTTGCTGAATCTCGATGCCGCTAGCGGAGAGTCCCCATTGTCCTTTCTTGGCGGCTTGGTTCAAGTGGACTATCTTCCGGGCACAGGCCAGAACCAGGGCCATGGCGTGGTCAGACACCTCTTCCACGCAGTAGTCGGGCACGTTGGTCACCAGAATACCTCGCTCCGTGGCGGCGGCAATGTCAATGCTGTCATAGCCAATCTGGGTATTGCTGATGAGTCGGCACTGCTCCAGATTCTCAATGACCTTTCGCGGCACCGGTCGAATGCTGCCTACGGTAATCACCGCATCGGCATCCCTAGCCAGAGCAATGAACTCATCATCGGTAGCGCAGTGCTGCCCGACAAACTCGGCACCTAGCTCACGGAACTTCCGAGGGTATTTCTCTGATTCGCCACTAAGAGCCAGAGGTAGAACTATCTTGAAGCTAGTGGTGTTTCTTTTCATGGCGCTGGTCCTCTTTTATCCTCTCTGGGTTTAGCTTTCCTTCTCGATGGTAATCTCGGCTCCTGAGGCTACCGACTTGAAGACGGTGGCCTCGCCAATGACCTTACCAAACACGGTAACCGGGCTCGCCGGGCGGGGTTGCTCTCCCTCGCTCATCGGAGTTGGACCAAAGAAGATGCAAAAACCTTTCCCTGGGGGCCAGTAACCTAAATCACCAACATTTACCAATTCCTGCCCCGCTTCTAGCTCGACGCTAACCGGGATTGAGAAATATATCTCATCTCCCCAAAGATTAGCGCGCCCTTTGATGGGTAATGCTTCCCAGATTGCTTGTGCGGTATCGGTATCATTCAGTTCGGCGACGACTTCAAGCTGTCCCGCCTTGATTCGAATTCTCTTTTCCATACTGGGGAACCTCCTCTAGACTGATATTCATCGGCTTGACTCAGAAATTAGCTTTTTAGTGTAGCATAACCAAGAGTTAACTAGCAATGACTTATCTGGCTATATTGACAAAGATATTGGTCAGCAACTAGGATTGGTTATCAGAACACAGCTAATGAGTAGTTAAAGTGAAAGCTTATATCGTCTTATTGGTTGGGGTGGTGTCGGTTTCCTTCGCTGCTATTTTCATTCGTTTTGCGGAGGCGCCGCCCTTGGTCATCGCTGCCTACCGACTGACTATAGCCTCCCTCATCCTAATCCCGATGGCTTCAACAAAATCAATGAAGGGCCTGAAAAAGCTATCCAAGCGTGATGGTCTCTTAATATTGCTCTCCAGCGTTTTCATCGCGCTGCATTTTTGGCTCTGGATAACGTCGCTCAGTTATACCTCCATCGCCAGCTCGGTTATACTGGTAACCTGCCATCCTGCCTTTGTGGCTGTAATCTCCTATTTTCTGTGGCGTGAGCGATTAAACAAGTTGACCATTGGTGGTATTGTGGTAGCCCTGATTGGTATCATACTGATTAATTATGGTGGCTTCACTTCTGGTTCACGGGCTATCTTTGGTGATTTGCTGGCTTTAGTGGCGGGCTTCGCCATGGGGGCTTATCTCATTATCGGTGGCCAGCTTAGAGCCCGCATTGATATTCTGGCTTATCTCACTCTCATCTATTCCGGTGCCGCCATAATACTACTGATAGCGACGATGAGCTTTGGCTACAGCTTTACCGGCTATTCATCGACCACCTACCTAAT
>DAOUZD010000093.1 GCA_030665795.1 Dehalococcoides sp. | reverse complement strand
GTATTTATTATTGAGGGAGCTGAATTTCTGTCAATCGAGGCGGCTAACTGCCTGCTGAAGACGCTGGAAGAGCCTGCCGACAAGATAGTCTTTATCTTGCTAACGACGAATGATAGACTCTTGCCGACTACGGTAGTTTCTCGCTGTCAGCGATTGGAATTATCTCCTCTGGCGGCTACCGAGGTAGAGGCGGCGCTGAATAGTCGCTGGGGCATTGAGCCAGAAAAAGCCAAGCTTCTGGCCAGGCTTTCCCACGGTTGCCTGGGCTGGGCATTTTCGGCTGCCTTTGAGGACAGGTTGCTTCAGCAGCGTGCCGAAAAGCTGGAACGGTTACTTGAAATCATTGATGCTGATTACGAGGAGCGCTTTGCTTATGCTACCCAGTTGGCCACCCAGTTCACCCAAAATAGGGGGGCGGTTCAGGAGGTACTGAATTTGTGGCTTGACTGGTGGCGAGACCTGATGTTGGTTGAGATAGGCTGCCGTGATATTATTACCAATGTTGACCGATTGGACACGCTGGTTGAGATGGCAAAGGGTTATCGGCTGGCGCAAATAAAGGAGTTTATTAATAGCATTCAGGCGGCTGGGGAACAGCTCAGGCAGAATGCCAATCCACGACTGGTGCTGGAGGTGCTGATGCTTGATATGCCTGGTAAGGAGGGGCGCAGTCAGAAAAATCTGGCGACGCCATTGGCAGTAAAAGATGGCAGATAAGATTGTTGGCATACGATTCAGGAAAGCGGGTAAAGTTTACTATTTTGACCCGGCGGGTATTGACCTGGACGTTAATGATTATGTGATTGTCGAGACAAGCCGTGGGCAGGAACTGGCGAGGGTGGTCATTGCTCCCCGACAGGTCCTGGCCAATGAGGCGACCGGGCCGCTCAAGTCGGTAATGCGTAAGGCAGAGTCTGGGGACGTTAAGCGTGCTGAGGGGCTTGAGGAAAAGGCAGAGGAGGCCCTAATCGAGTGCGGCAAGATGATTGGCGAACTACAATTGCCGATGAAACTGCTCTCCGCCGAATACAACCTTGATGGCAGTCGCCTTACCTTTTTGTTTAGTGCTGAGGAGAGGGTTGATTTCCGGGAACTGGTTCGGCGGCTAACCAAGCAGTTTAAGGTAAGGGTGGAGTTACGGCAGGTGGGCACCAGAGACGAAGCCAAGCTGATTGGCGGCTTTGGTCGGTGTGGTCGTCCGCTGTGTTGCATGAGTTTCATCAGCGAATTTGACCCGGTTTCGATTAGAATGGCCAAGGACCAGGACTTACCGCTTAACCCGATGAAGATTTCGGGTGTTTGTGGTCGCCTGATGTGCTGCCTGGGATATGAAAATGAGCAGTACCGTACCATAAAGGAGAAATTGCCCAAGGTAGGCCAGCAAGTATCGACGTCGATGGGAGAGGCTAAGGTAGTTGGGAGTAACCCGCTGAAAGAAACGGTACTGGTTGAACTGGAGAGTGAGGCAACCGTAGAATTACCTCTCAGCGAAGTTTCTTACTAGCCGACGAATTTGGCGCAAGGCTTTCACTGGGGCAAGTACTTTTGCCAGTCTTGCTTGGTTTGTCGGTAGTGGTAGGGGATATTAAAGAAAGGGATATTACGGGGATAGCTTGGCGAACGAATTAGCCTCATCCTAGCCTCTTGCGGGGTTCTACCTGCCTTGCGGCGGTTGCAAGGCACGCAGGCACTAACCACATTTTCCCAGGTATGTTGGCCGCCTCGATAGCGGGGGATGATGTGGTCTAAGGTAAGTTGTCGAGTTTCCTTACCGCAATACTGGCAGGTATACCGGTCACGGTTGAAAACGTCAAGGCGAGTCAGCTTTCTTTCCCGGTAGGGACGCTTAACCATATGAGCGAGGCGAATTACTGAAGGCAGGGGAAAGGTATCAGTAACTGAGTGGATAAAGCCGACACCGTTTTCCAGCATCTCCGCCTTGCCCCGGTAAATTAGCACTACGGCGCGCCGGGCCCGGCAAATAGTAAGTGGCTCGTAGCTCTGATTTAGTACCAGTACGGGAAGGTTTATCATCTTCAGGACTTCTTTCTGTACAATGGTTATCTCATCTTACTAGAAAACTTCGGGCGGTGCAAATTCACTTATGGAGATTAGCTATTGACCTCATTCAGCACGCTTGAAATGTGACATATCTATTCCGGTGGCAACGTCAATTACAGCCGGTATTCCTTTTCGGTTAATCTTTAGTGCTTCTTCCAGAGCTGGCTTTATCTCAGATGGTTTTTCAATCCTTCTCCCGTAGCATTGACACGCTTCTGCCCACTTCACGAAGTCAGGTTGCACTTTGAATGTGCTGGTATCCCATCCCACGGCTTTCATCTGATTATGTTTCACCCAGCCAAGAGCAGAGTTGTTGAGTACAACCCAGGTGCAGCCTACGTTATACTGCGCTGCCGTTGGCAGCTCCTTCATATACATTTGAAATGCCCCGTCACCGGTGACACAGACCACATTCTTCTCTGGCCTGGTCAATTTGGCCGCAATTACTCCGGCGACACCCATTCCCATACATGTCTGCTCAGCAACCGGTACCCATTCCGACTGTTCCTGAAGCTTGTAATATGGGAAGTAATATGACCAACAATCTTGAGAACCGTTTTCACTGACTAAAATTGTGTTCTTGCCAAACACTTTACTCAACTCGTAGACGACACGCTTTGCTGGAATTGGAGTAGCTTCAGTCCTACATTCCGCCGCTACCTCTATCTCAAACTCCTTCTTTGCTTTTATAATCTCCTTTACCCGCGGTATTTCCTTAAAATTTCTTACCGGCGCAATTTTTCCCTTTGTGGCATTGCTCAATTGACGCAGGACAATTCTGGCATCACCGACAATACCGACATCGGGTACCCAATTTCTCCCTATCTCAAATGGAGAGATATCAATCTGGATGAATTTGGCCCCTTTGGGAAAATCCTTCCATTCATGGGTTTGAAAACTCTCGTTCCGAGTTCCAGTGGTGATAACTAAATCGGCATCAGAGTAAACCGTCTTGCCAACTTTGGTTCTATACAGACCACATAACCCAAGCGCCAGGGGGTGTTCTTCAGACAGGATACCTCTACCCCCGGGGGTGGTTAAAAATGGTATACCCAATAGTTCAATAAAGGCTCTAAATTCATCAGAGGCTCCGGATTGTACGGCGCCATTACCAGCTACCGCCACCGGTCGCTCCGACTTGAGGAGTAGCTCTACGGCTTCATTGATTAGTGCCGGGTCGCCGGCGATACGAACTTTTTTGGCGGGCACATACTTGGGAAATCTAACCTCGGCAAAGGCATACTTGGAAGCCCCGCTGACATCATAGGGTATCTCAAGGAAAACGGGTCCTGGCTGTCCATTCATCGCTATCGAAAATGCCCTGCGGATGGACCAGGGAATCTTTTCCGCACAAGGAATGCGAGCACTCCATTTGGTTACGGGCTTCATCATCGCCGTCTGGTCGGATTCTTGGAAATCCGCCATGCCTTCCGTCTTTTGCGATATAGCTTGACATACAATTACCAGTGGTGAACAACCAGAGTATGCCTCCAATACCCCGGGAACCAAGTTTGCCACCCCTGGCCCCGGGCTAGCACTACATACCCCTGGCTTGCCACTTAGTCTTGAGTAAGACATGGCCATGAATGGCGCTGACCCTTCATACCTCAGATTCACTGGTGTTATGCCCGGAATTTTTTCGGCGTATAAGTGCAGTGGGGTATCCCCTAGTCCAAATATAAACTCAACTCCCTCAGACTTTACCATGTTTACAATTGCTTCCCATGAATTCATTGTTACTCACCCCCTCTGGCCAATATTCTACTAGCCTTCTCGTGCATTTGGAAGTACCTTATATCTGGTATTTATATAGTGATTCCATAATAGCAAGGGACATCGGCCATCTCTTTTCAAACTTTTCCCCTTCCCACTGGTGATGAGGAAGGGGATGCAGGGCTTAGAGCCAACTAGTCTTTATAAGTCAGGGGAGACCTGACGGTTCCAGTTTCACTCGTCCCGAGTTTGGCTTCCAGAGTGGTTAGCCTTTCTTTTGCAGCACTTCAGGATTAACACAGTTGGGAGGCATTTCACCTTTGAGTCCGGCGATAAGGTTGGCGGCAGCCATGGTCGCCATCTTGGTTCGGGTAGCGACACTGGCACTGGCAATGTGAGGAGCAATGGTGATGTTGTCCAGAGTCAGCAGTGGGTCGTCCATCGAAATTGGCTCAACCTCGGTCACATCCAGGCCGGCGGCAAAAATCTGCCCCGACTTTAGAGCCTGGTAAAGGGCTTTCTGGTCGACCACGGGACCGCGAGAAGTATTGACAAAGATGGCGGTTGGCTTCATGGCGGCAAACTCGGCGGTGCTAATCAGGTGGCGAGTCTCGGCATTGAGCGGCACATGAATGGTGACGAAATCTGCCCTTGAGAGCAGGTCGTGCAGGTTGGGGACGTATTCAAGACCAAGTTCTTTTTCCTCCTCAGGCTTTCGGCGCACCACGTCATAGTACAAAATTTTCATGTTGAACCCTCGGGCGCGTTTGGCTATCTCAATACCAATGCGACCGAAGCCGACAATCCCCAGAGTGGCGTGATGAATATCGTAGCCCAGCAGTATCATCGGTCCCCAAGTTTTCCATTTGCCGCTTCTCGTCCATCTATCACCTTCAGCGACACGTCTTCCGGTGGCCATAATCAAGGCCCAGGCAAAGTCGGCGGTGGT
>DAOUZD010000056.1 GCA_030665795.1 Dehalococcoides sp. | reverse complement strand
TTCCTCAAAGGTATTACTTGCTCAATTTTGGGGGGTTCTTCTTTTGGGGGTTCTTCTACCCTTACCGCAGCTTCCTCTTCCTTTTCACAACCTGCTATCAATATCCCTGGAACAACCAGTCCGATTACCAACAAACAGTAGAAAAATTTCTTGCTCACAATACCGCCTCTCACCTCAATGAACAGCAATTTCGTCTAACCGCCATATATGCTAACTCTGCATTCGCCCAATCCGCTTTGATTTGTCAAATCCTGGCGCCAACTGCGGTGACTATCTACCTCACCCCTTTATCTCTCTCCTTTGACAAAACACCCGTGAACTTAACATAACTCTAAAAACAAATCGTAGCTAGTTAGCTTTGATTTGTTTCCCCAAATTTTAATTAGGCGTAATCTTGTCTTATTCAATTCCCCCTTGTTTACTTATACCTCTTCACCTCAAACCTGTATAGCTTAATCGGCTCATCAGGGGCGATGCCCGCCTTCTGGCAGCAGATATCAATCTGGTAGTCCACGCTGTCCACCCCCTCAAGGTCAGGGAGGAGCAGGCCCCGCCGGAACCCGCACTCCACGATAACCCCGTACTTCTTCGGGTCTAACCGGCTTTTATCCTTGACTGGCTTGGGGGTAGTGAGCACATCCACACTGTATTCAAGGTCTTTCAGCTCTTCGGGGGCGACGGGTGGGAAGCGGGGGTCTCTGGTGGCGGAGCTAATCGCGTTCTGGATAATCTCTTCAGCTACATTCTTTTGGGTGGGTTCAAAGGTGCCGATGCAGCCTCTTAGTTCGCCAAACTTGTGAAGCGAAACGAAGACCCCGGCCCTCTCTTTCATCTCCGGGGTAAGCGCTTCGGGCGGTGACGGAATCTTACCTTCATTAACATAGGTCTCCGCCGTTTGCTTGGCTAGATGCACCAGCGGGTGCATCTCAACTGCCTTAATGATGATGCCAGCATAGCCAACCACGCTGGAATAGTCGCCGGTAGTGTCACCGCTGGTCTGGTATCTAACCAGTTCCGCCGCATTTGCCCCCAATTCTTTGGCGGCGGAGATGAGACTGACCGTTGGGGCGTAGCCACACATTGATATATTGAACTCTTCAACCCGCTTTAACAGTTCGTCCTCATTCAAATCCAGTATCGCGCCTATAGCTTGATAATCCTTTTTCCGTGCCGTCTCCTGTGGCTCATAGTGGGTCATGTCACTACTGGCCATAATGACGACTTCTCTCTTCAGCTTCTTGACCGCTTGAGCAATCTCTTTGCCGATTTCCTTACAAGCAGCGCCGCTGGCGAAAGCGAGCGTGATGGGCACTATCCGAATGTCCGGCTGGAAATATTGCAGAAATGGTAGCTGGACTTCAATGGAGTGTTCATACTGGTGGGCGGCAGCATTTTCTTGCAGGTGGCGAGAAGTGACTAAAATCTGTTTAGCCAGTTCTGAGTCGATTTCCACCTCACCCAGAGGTGTTTTCCATTTGCCCTGAGTCATAATGCTTAGTGGTTTCCCCATCCCGCTGTGGTTGGGGGCAATGATGATAAAAGTATCTTTAAATTTAATTCTGGAGATAACGGCCCCAGCCACCGGTCCCGAATAGACATATCCAGCGTGGGGTGAAACCAGACCAATTACTTCCTCTTTCTCTGCCTTCTCATCAATGAGCATCTCGATCATTTCCTTTAGTTGTGAAGCTGACGCGGGGTAGAATTGTCCGGCGACAACTGGATTCCTGTTCATTTTGACTCTCCTTTGGCTGTCCTGAAATTAAGTTCCGCGCCACAGAACTTACATTTTGAACCCTCCAGCCCTACCACCTCAGTTTGGTAGCCAAACCTTTGCACAATAAGCTTGCCACAGGAGTAGCAGATAGTATTTTCACTCTGGTGACCAGGGACGTTGCCGGCATAGACGAACTTGAGGCCAGCTTTTCGCCCAATATCATAGGCACGCTCTAGAGTGGAGACAGGAGTGGGAGGTAGGTGCATCAGGTGGTGGTGGGGGTAGAATCTGGTGACATGCCAGGGAGTTAGCTCCCCCAGTTCGTCTCGTATCCAGTTAGCAATTCCCTCGAGTTGTTGGTCATCATCATTCATGGTGGGTATGATGTTGGTAATAACCTCAATATGCATCTGCCACTTATCTTTAGCCCGCTTGGCAACTTCAAGTATCCCCCGCCAGTTGGTTATCTTGGCTAAATTACGGTAAAAGGCATCAGAGAAGCCCTTAATATCAACGCGCCAGGCATCCAAATAGGGCCCGATAATATCCATCGCCTCTGGGGTCATGTAACCGTTGGTGACATAGACAGTATACAGGTTGTTCTCTTTAGCCAGCTTGGCTGAATCCAGAGTATACTCAAACCATATGGTCGGCTCATTGTAGGTCCAGGCAATGCCCTGGCAGTGGTAATGTTTCGTCAGCTCGATAGCTATCTGTGGCGGAATATCCTGTGAGTTGCGCCACGACTCGTTATTCACCGGGCAGGAAATCTCCCAGTTCTGGCAGTGCTGGCAGTGGAAGTTGCAACCCCACCCCCCTATGGAGAAGGCCAGCGTACCGGGGTGAAAGTGAAACAGAGGCTTCTTTTCAATCGGGTCTGCGGCCACTGATGACGCCTTGGCATAGTTCATATTATAGAGGACGCCGTCCTGGTTTTGATACATGCGGCAGGCGCCAAACTTGTCAGGGCCTATGTTACAGCGCCACTGGCAGATGTGGCATCTTACTCTAGAGTTGGGTGACTTTTCATAGAGCATTGCCTCACGCATGGTTAGCCCCTCCCCTTATCTCTTAACCTAATTATATCACTCAACTACTGGCAATTATAGCCTGAGGAATGGTGCTTAAATAAACTCTCAATACTGGACGCACTTTACCAATGGGGGATAAGGGGATTATAATAGACGGGCAAGTTTTATGAAATGTAGCTGGAGGTGAAGCTTGGCTACTTTATATCTAGTCTCTGTGGAAGAAGGTGTGGGCAAGACTACAATTGGGGCTGGTGTCGGTAAGCATTTGCTGGGTGAGGGCAAAAAAGTAGGCTTCTTGAAACCAATTATTGCTGATAAAAGGCCAGTGGGTAGTGAAAACGACGCGGCATTTATGAAACAGGTTTTAGCTTTAACGGAACCGGTAGATTCTCTTTGTCCACTGATTAGTGGCGAGAGAAATCTGGCAGACGGGATTCGAGAAGCCTATATCGAGGTTTCTCAGAATAAAGACGTGATTATTGTCGAGGGTAGGTGCGGACAGAGTTCAGATGACAATCTGAGCAAGACTTCTTACGAGATAGCCGGGGCACTGAAGGCCAAGGTGGTTATGGTGGAAGGCTACTCTAACGGATTATCTACGGCAAAGTTTATTAGTGGGTACAAGGGCTTTGGGGAGAATTTATTGGGCGTGGTATTGGATAAGGTGCCGAAAAGTCAACTAAAGCGTGTCTGTGATGAAATAACCTCCCGGTTTAGTGAGGCGGAGTTACGTATCCTGGGGGTACTTCCTGACGACAGAATGCTATTCACGCTCACTGTTGGTGAACTAGCCGACTATATTCAAGGAGAAATATTAAATAACGCTGAGAAGTCAGTGGAGCTAGTGGAAAACATTATGGTGGGGGCAATGTCGATTGATTCTGGCTTGGAGTACTTTGGCCGTAAAGCCAATAAGGCAGTCGTGGTTAGAGATGACCGCCCAGATATGCAGATGGCGGCCCTGGAGACATCGACAAGATGCCTAGTTATCAGTGGTAGTACAGCGCCAATTGATTATGTCCGTTATAAAGCTGAAGATAGGGGCATTCCTCTAATTATAACCAAGAGTGATACCAGTACCATCGTGCAGAGTATTGAGGATGCTTTGGAGAAAGCCCGGTTTAGTCAGGAGAAGAAGTTAGTGAAACTAGCGGAAATTCTGGAGCAGCACCTTGACTTTCAAGCGATATATAGCGGACTAGGTTTAGCTAAGTAGAGGAAGCCAAATTTAATTGAGATTTCACCTTCCCCCCCTTCTTTTTAAGGAGAGGGGGAAAACTCTAGAGAGGGGCAAAGTCCCTTTTTATTCACATTCCCGTATTTGAGTTGGGACTCGGTTTTTGGTAATCTAGGGGGGAGGGGAAGGATATTTTAGTATGGGCAGCAAGACGGTTAAACAAACCTATGCCGCCGCTGGCGTTAATATTGATATTGCAGCGAAAGCCAAAGAGCTGATTGGGAAGCAGGCTCAAACTACCTACCGTCCTGAGGTCTTGAGTGGAGTCGGCTTCTTCGGTGGGCTTTTTGAATTTAAGGGGTATGAGCAGCCGGTTCTGGTGTCCAGCGTTGACGGGGTAGGTACCAAGCTGAAAATTGCCAGTGTTTTGAATAAACACGATACCATTGGCATTGACCTAGTTAATCACTGCGTCAATGATATCCTTACCTGCGGTGCTGAGCCTCTCTTCTTTCTGGATTACATTGCCATGGGTAAGCTGGTGCCAGAACAGGTGGCGGCCATTGCTCAGGGTTTGGCTTACGCTTGCCGGGAGGTTGGCTGTGCCCTGATTGGTGGTGAGACTGCGGAGATGCCCGGGCTGTATACCGGGGAGGATTATGACCTGGTGGGGTTCATCATCGGTGTGGCGGAGAAAGCAAAGCTCATCAGTGGGAAGACAATTGTGGCTGGCGATGCTATCATCGGCTTGCCCTCCAGCGGGTTACACACCAACGGTTATTCACTGGTACGCAGGATTTTTGGCGTTGAGCAATTAGAAAGGCACTACCCTGAATTAGGTCGGACTCTGGGTGAGGGACTTCTGGAACCTCACCGGTGCTACTATCAGCAGTTAAAGCCATTGTTGCCGCTAATCAAGGGCATGGCGCATATTACTGGTGGTGGCTTGATTGATAATGTGCCCCGAGTGTTGCCGCGGGGTCTGGCAGCACGGTTTAATAGCCAGGCGTGGGCGGTGCCCCCCATTTTCCGGCTTATCCAGCAGCGGGGTAATGTGGCTTGGGATGAGATGTATCGGGTGTTCAATATGGGTATCGGCATGGTGCTCATCTGCTCACCTGATGTTGTAGGTCAGCTCACGAGGCAGTTGCCCGAGGCTAAAGTTATTGGTGGGGTGGTGAAGCAAGCGGGGAAGGCAAGGGTGGTTATAGATTAGACGGACTCAGGAGGGGCAATACAACGATAGTATTAAAAATTTGGGAAACAATTCGTGGGTAGTTAGCTTTGATTTGTTTTTAGAGTTATGTTAAGTCTACGCTTGTTTAAGCAAGGGTGGCGGGAAAAAACAAATCCCTTTTCCCCGGAAGGAAGCGATGCAGTATAACGATATTATCGAAAAATTGAAGTCGGTGGCTGACCCTGAGGCGGTAAAGGGCATGGCGCGGTTTGGCATTAACGCGGAAAACACTTATGGGGTGTCAATTCCTGACCTGAGAAAGATGGCTAGAGAGGTAGGCAAAGACCATGTGCTGGCGCAACAGCTCTGGACATCCGGCATCCACGAAGCGCGATTGCTCGCCAGTTTTATTGACGAACCTAAATTGGTGACTGAGTCACAATTGGAAAGCTGGGTCAAAGATTTTGACTCGTGGGATGTGTGCGACCAGTGCTGCAGCAACCTATTCGACCAGACTGAACTGGCGCATCGCAAAGCCGAGGAATGGAGCAAAAGAGAGGAAGAATTTGTCAAGCGGGCGGGGTTTGTGCTGATGGCGGCACTATCCGTCCATGATAAAAAGGCAGCCGACGAAGATTTTTTAAAGTTCCTGCCGATGATAAAAAGGGAGGCTACTGACGAGAGAAATTTCGTCAAGAAGGCGGTGAACTGGGCATTAAGGCAG
>DAOUZD010000188.1 GCA_030665795.1 Dehalococcoides sp. | reverse complement strand
CTGATGTGCCGGTGCTGGTTGATTTCTGGGCGCCCTGGTGTGGTCCCTGCAAAATGATAGCTCCGCTTATCCAGGAAATCGCAGACGAATATATAGACAAGGCCAAAATCTGCAAGCTCAATACAGATGAAGCTCGGGACAGTGCGATAGAATTTGGCATAAATGCGATACCAACTACTATTTTATTTAAAGATGGCCAGGTAAAGAAGAAATGGGTCGGCTTAACCAGTAAAAAAGACCTCGCTGCCGCAATCGGCGAACTGCTCTGACAAAATTCAAACCAACCTTTCTATTTAACCACCCCCTCCGCTGGGGTTTCTTGTTGCACTTGCTCCTACTCTTGGCGATTAACCTTCAATACCAGATAGTAATTATAATATTTGGCTCGGTGTTTTTGCTCTGGATCAGTCCTGTAACCGTGTTAGTTCGTTTTATTGTAATACCGGGATTGTCCCTTAGCCAGTTAGTAATCTGCTCATCGAGAAACTCCACAGCGCCGGGGTGCAGCTTCGTAAAAAAGGTCTTTACGCCTGTGATTCGCTCGAAGGAAACTATTTTTTCCTCCGCTTTTTTTGCAACCGGCCCCAGCGGCTGAGCAGTCGGCATCTCCGCCGTGCCACCGCCTAAATCCAAAGGCGAATGTGAAACGTTCGCTCCTGTATCGTCATCATCAAAAGGAATCGGTTTATCAATATCTCTTTCATTACCGAACTTGCCGCTCTCCAAATTATCCATAACCAATCCTCTACTAAAAATTATCAGTTTTCTTCTCGTATATTATTCTTAGCCCTCTCAGCTTCAGATATTCCGCCTCTTTCTTTGCCTTCTGCACACCATCCTTTTACTTGCCTATTTTGGGCTCGGGCTTTGCCTTTTCTACCCCGGCTTTTAATTTGGCTTTTTGACTTTGGTTTTTAGCTTATCGGCGGCAGTGTTTGCCCTAAGACCCCGTATTTCCACCGCCGTCGCCGTTGCCCGTGGGCACGTACCCGGCAAAGTCCGTCTTATTGCCCGAGGTACGGTTGTTAGCGTAGAAGTTGCCGAACATTCTAAAATAGATGCCGTTAGTGGAATTGGTCACTAAGTTATCCTCAATTGAGTTATCGAAACCGACCACGTAGATATTATTTTGCTTGTTGCGGTCTACTGTATTACCCTTCACCAAGCAGCCGGTGAAAACCCTCATCCCGGCGTAATCGCCCTCGTTAGAGCGATTATTCCCGTGTACCGTGTTGCTGCTCACCGTGCAGCCGCTTTCTGTATAGATGCCCGTACGCTGGTTGCCATCGACCCTGTTCTCAGCTATCTTAGAGCTCGAGCCAGCATAGATGCCGTTCCTCTGGTTATCACCTGCCGTGTTGCCGGTCACCGTGCAGCCCCAGCCAGTGTTGATACCGGAAGCCTGGTTATGGGAGGATGTGTTGCCGGTTACCGTACAGCTGGCACCCGTGTGGATGCCATCTCCCTGGTTGTCGTCTGCCGTATTGCCGGTCACCATGCAGCCCCCCCGAGCCCTGATGCCGGCACCTTGATTCTCATAGACACCGTTGCCTATCAGCGTGCTGGCGTAGCCAGCATCGATGCCGTCGCCACCATTGCCAGTAGCGGTGCAATCCTTGACCGAGTGGCTATTGCCTTTCAGGAAAACTCCCTTCCCCCCGTTCAACATCGCCTGGACTCCGACGAGACGGTGCTCTTTGCCACGGTAGCTGCTGGCTTCATAGATGCCGTGGGCCCCAAAACTCCGCACTGTCCCGTTGCGAATCTCCACATTGCTGCACCCATTCATGTAAATGCCGTAGTTATCTCCCGAATCCGGACCGCTTAGCTGCCAGCCCCTCAGGTCGATGGTCACGTCATTGGCATCGACAGTAATCCCGGTTCCGGTTGAGGTCATATCCCCTGCGAGGTAGTATAACCCCGGAGCCGAAATTTTATATGGCACAGATGATATAGGTAACAGGGGTATCGCCGAATCGCCCTGGTCGAACATTTCCACCGCTGGTGTAGCTGGCGCAGGCAATTCCAGATTGCCTCCGGTAACACTTGTGGTGAACAAAACCGACCCAACCAAAACCGATAGCCCCACTTGCATTAGTTTTCTTATGCGCTGGGTTTTCACTTTTGCTCTCCTTAAAAGGAACAGACTACAATTCCATTTAAAACTTACTTGGCCCAGAGTTCGGTGAGCTTTTGCCCAATAACTCCACGCACCATCCAAACCATAACACAACTATGACAACCATAGCACCGATTAGCTCTTGACCGCAGCTAACGTTCTGGCTGCTACCGCTCATAATACCACGCACATACAGTATATCTCTACTCTCTTTATCGTCAAGCATATTCTCTCGTAATGACCTATTTTTGAAAGGGCCTCGACAGTAAGACGAGGGCCTATAATAAATTACCATATTCCCCTGCATGTTGTTCGTCGGCTAAGGTGAAAACCTTGTTATTTCGAGACAAAATCGGGACTATATGAGCTTGACAGCCCCTTTTCTCAGATTGCAGGCGAATTTTGCCGCACCCCCGAAGTGCCCGGTTTTTTGTGATAAGCCACCCCCTGCTTCCGCAGGGCTAAATTTGTCCACGCAAAGGCACAGATAGGAACCCGGAAAATACCAAGGCAAAACTTTG
>DAOUZD010000135.1 GCA_030665795.1 Dehalococcoides sp. | reverse complement strand
CGTCCTCACCGCTATCAGTTTACCCTTTACGCATTAGACCAAACTTTGGAATTAAAGGCAGGTGCCTCCAAGAAGCAGGTTTTAGACGCGATGCAGGGGCACATCCTGGCACAGGGCCGACTTACCGGCACCTACCAGCGTTAGTCGGTCAAAGTGGTTTGACTGGCGGGGACAGTGTGCGGTATATTACTCGCTAGTGTGTAGAGCATACCACGCTGCCAAGTGTCTCATTGTGAGTTACCAGGAAAATCCCGGCTAATTAGTGCAAAAGGAGGTAGTAAAACGTGCCATACGGTT
Organism: Dehalococcoides sp.; assembly: GCA_030665795.1. The sequence continues at coordinate 3,244 of DAOUZD010000135.1, read as the reverse complement.
CTGGCAAATACACGTACGAGTTAGTTGATGGGTGGGCGAAGTATCCTGAAGGGTGGTCATTCCTCGATGTCGGTGGTATCTCCGTCGATGCGCAAGACAGGGTGTACATCTTAAATAGAAGTGCTCATCCGGTGATGGTCTTCGACCGTGAGGGTAATTTTCTAATGTCTTGGGGGGAAGGGTTGTTCAAACGCGCTCACGGTAGTGGTGTTGGCCCTGACGGCTCTGTTTACTGCACCGACGATAAAAACCATACGGTGCGCAAATTCACTCCCGAAGGCAAGCTACTCATGACGCTGGGTAATGAGGACCAACCTTCCGATACCGGTTATGTCCAAGAGTGGTTCGATTTTTTCTGGAGTCTGACGACTATAACCAAAGGTGGCCCGCCATTCAATCGACCGACCGGTGTGGCGCTATCCTCCTCAGGTGAAATCTATGTCTCCGATGGCTATGGCAACGCCAGGGTACACAAGTTTGCTCCTGACGGCACTTTCCTGCTCTCCTGGGGTGGGCCGGGTTACGCCCCGGGTCAGTTCCGGCTTCCCCACAACATTCGGGTGGACAAGCAGGACCGGGTGTGGGTTCCCGACCGGGAGAACAGCCGAATCCAGATTTTTGATGCCCAGGGTAAATTCCTCGACCAGTGGGAAAACGTCTTTCGTCCCACTGACGTGTGTATGGACGATGAGGGTATTGTCTATGTCTCCGAGCTATGCCTGCAGGTGAGCATATTTACCACTGACGGCAAGCTGCTAGCGTGCTGGGGGAATGAAGAAAAGCAGGACGCGGAAACTGCCTTGTTCTTGGCTCCCCATGCCATCGCGATTGATTCTCGGGGTGACCTCTATGTTGGTGATGTCTCCTGGACTCACAGTAAAGTTGACCGGGGACCCAGAACCCTGCAGAAGTTTGCCCGAAAAACTTAGCCAGTGAGCATGATTGGCTAAGAGGAGAGTGCAGTGACAGGGAAAAAGGTGGTTGTCACCGAAGCCATAGATAATCACGGTTTGGAGCTTTTAAAAAGGGAGACGGAAGTAGTTTATTTGCCTCAACTTCTTGGGCGAACTTTATCGGAAGAGATTAAAGAGGCATATGCGGTTGCCGTCAGGGTGACAAAAATTGGCCGAGACCTCCTGGAGCAAGCTCAGAATCTGCTGGTTATTGCCAAGCACGGCGTTGGTTATGACAATATTGATGTGGAAACAGCGACCCGAAAACGAATAGTTGTCGTTAATACACCTGAAGCTAATGCCGAATCGGTGGCTGAGCATAACCTCGGTCTGATGCTCTCCCTTGCCAAGAAGATTTGCACTTCCGATAGGGTGCTTCGGCAGAATAGGCTTGGGAAACGGGAAGATTACATCGGGGTTGAATTAAAAGACAAGAAGTTGGGTGTCATTGGACTGGGCAGGATTGGTTCCGAGCTCGCCCACAAATGTAAAATTGCCTTTAATATGGATATCATCAGCTATGACCCGTACGTCCTGAAGGAGAAAGCAGACCGGCTGAGTTACACTAAAGTGGAAAAGTTAGATGATGTGCTGCGGGAATCGGATTATGTGGTTATCTGTGTCCCATTGACCAAAGAGACCGCTAATCTTATCGGGGCAAGGGAGCTAGGTTCGATGAAGGGGAACGCCTTCTTAATCAATAGTTCCCGAGGCGGGATTGTTGATGAGGCAGCTCTGTATGACCATCTGGTGAAGGGTAAGATAGCCGGGGCGGCTTTGGATGTATTCTCACGGGAGCCACCGCCTGCAGACCACCCCCTTCTTAGCTTGGACAACTTTATCGCCACGCCTCACGTCGGTGGCATGACTGCGGAAGCAATGAGACGGATGGCGATTACGGTGGCGGAAGAAATACTGAGAGTATTGCATGGGGAGAGGCCGAAATATCCGGTCAATTCTCAAGTGTACGCTTGAATGAGAGCGTTAAGAGATTGGGTCACTCCAGCCTTCACTCTAATTTCGTTGATTTCGCTACAGAATTGAACCGCCGTCAACAAATAAAACCTGCCCGGTAACGTAGTCTGACGCGTCTGAGGCAAAAAATATGGCCGCACCTACGTAGTCTGAGGGATAAGCTTCTCTACCCTTGGGAATGGAGTTAATCAGCTTTCTTAGCTCCTTGGGATGTTCCTCAAAGTACTCTTTAGTCATCTCGGTGATGGTTAGGCCGGGGGCAATGGCGTTGACATCTATATTGTATTTTGCCCATTCAAGGGCAAGTGACCGAGTTAAATGGGAAACCCCTGCCTTTGTAGTTGCATAAATTGACCGTCCAGGTTGCACTATCTGCGAAACAATGGAGGAGATATTGATGATTTTGCCTTTTTTCCTTTTGATCATTTCTTTCCCTACAAGCTGACAGCAGAAGAATAAACCTTTCAAGTTGATATTCATCATGTAGTCCAATTCTTCCTCTGAGAACTCTTCTGCCGGCTTTCGTATGTTAACAGCCGCGCCGTTTATCAGGATATCTGTTCTCCCGAAATCGCTGATAACCTTGGCAACCAATGCTTCTACCGAAGGCTTGCTGCTGACATCGGTCGGGATGGCCACTGCATTGAATCCCTCTTTCTGCAAAGATTCGGCTGCCTTCTGTCCTTCGGTGGCTCTGCGGTTAGCGATAATCACTGTTGCCCCGGCGCTGGCAATGCCCTTGGCGATGCTAAAGCCAATTCCCTGGCTGCCGCCAGTAACAATAGCAATCCTTCCTGAGAGGTCAAAAAGCTTCATTTTCCCCTCCTGCCTAATTTACCGTTCGATTTACTTAATGGCTTCGTGGAATTTCTTTAGCTTGGCTTGGAATTCCGGTTTGTCCCAAACCTCTGGATTGACCAGCGTTGCCGGCTTTTCGCCTTGGATAAGTTGAGAAATCTGTTTAGCGATTTCATGCCACATGGTGATAAAGAACTCGTCGGTCATACATATAGCGTGAGTAGCAAATATGGCATTTTCCAGCTTGAGCAAGGGATTGTCCGGCGGAGTCGGCTCTTGCTCAAAGACATCTATGCCGGCTCCTTGAATCCATCCTTCTTTTAAGGCCTTTATCAGCGCTGCTTCGTCGACGATAGGTCCGCGTGCCGTGTTTATCAGGAAGGCCGTTTTCTTCATCTTTTTCAGCTCTTTTTCACCAATCAGATGGCGGGTTTTCTCACTCAGCGGGCAACTGATGTTCACGAAGTCTGATTCGTTCAACACCGTATCCATATCTACCAGCTTCACATCAACATCAG
>DAOUZD010000180.1 GCA_030665795.1 Dehalococcoides sp. | reverse complement strand
TTTGTTTTCTGGTTCTTCCTCAGATTGTACTTCTTCTTGCTTTTCCTGAACTTGTGTTGCTTCGGGTTCTTTTTGAACTGGCTCATCTTGTGCTTGCGCCATTTCTGCTTCTTCTTGAACTAACTCTTCTTGAGCTTGTGTTACTTCCGGTTCTTCTTGAACCATTTCCTCTTGAACTGGTTCTGGTTCGATTTGAGCTTGTGCCAGTTTCTTTTCCCTGTCCACACGTCTTTCCTTAATGCGGGCTGCCTTGCCGCTGCGCCCACGCAGGTAATAAAGTTTGGCCCGGCGTACTTTCCCGTGTCGTATTACTTCCACTTTTTCGACACGTGGTGAATATAAGGGGAAGGTGCGCTCGACACCAACGCCATAAGCGATGCGTCTTACCGTAAAGCTGGCACCAATTCCACCACGTTGCAGCTTGATGACCACCCCCTGAAATGGTTGCAGGCGTTCCTTACCACCTTCGATAACCTTAATGCTGACTCTTACCGTGTCACCGGGGGCAAGATCAGGAATTTTGGGATTTGTTTTGACTTTGATTAATGATGCCACATTCATTCTCTAGACTCCTTGTCCAAACTAGGCCGAGATTCTTTCGGGGATGACGCTAAACGTTCTACTAATTGCTTTTCTTCTAAGCAGAGATCAGTTCTATCTAACAGTTCTGGGCGGCGCTCTAGGGTGCGCCGGATAATTTGCTCACGACGCCACTTGGCAATTTGAGCGTGGTTTCCGGAGAGTAAAACCTCAGGCACTGACCAGCTCCGGTATACCGCCGGGCGGGTGTATTGGGGGTATTCTAATAGGCCATTAGTATGAGACTCATTTAGCGGTGATTCCTCTGACCCAAGAACCCCAGGTAGTAGCCTGATTATGGCATCTATGACCACTAGAGCGGGAAGCTCGCCACCGGTAAGGACATAATCACCAATGCTGATCTCATCGGTAACCAGGTGCTCGCGGACTCGCTCATCAACTCCTTCATAGTGACCACAAATCAGGGTTAGGTGACTATATCTTGATAGCTCTTGCGCAATTTGCTGGGAAAAGGGACGTCCTTGGGGAGTGAGCAAAATAATTGGTAAGGCACTAATCTTTTCTTTATCACAAATTTCTGATTTAATTGTCTCTACAGCTTCAAAGATAGACTCGGGCTTAAGTACCATGCCGGGACCGCCACCATAAGGGTAGTCATCAACGATATGATGTTTATCATGAGTATAGTCTCGGATGTTAGGCAGGTTAATACTGACCAGCTTACGGTCAATAGCCCGTTTGAAAACCCCAAAGCTAAACGGGACCTCGAACATCTGGGGAAATAGTGTCAAAACATCAATTCGCATTGATTAGTCCCTGCCCCTTGCAAGAATGCTCGGTTACCACTCCTTTAATAATTTCTACGGCATGGGGAATCGCCGGCAAGATAACCTCAAGGCACTCACTAACTGCCCTAGGGCTACCGGGTAGGTTGATGATTAAGCACTTTCCCCTGACTCCGGCCGTAGCTCGACTTAGCATGGCCATTGGTGTTTGGTTTAGAGATTTGGTCCTCATTGCTTCGGCAAAACCGGGTACAACCTTGTCCACGATGGAAAGAGTTGCTTCCGGGGTAACATCACGCTGACTCAAACCGGTACCACCGGTAGTTAAAATGACATCGGTATTACCTTCGTCGGCCCATGTGGCAAGCTTGTGGCTAATAATCTCCATCTCATCAGGAACAATCTCGTACTTAATGACCTGACTCTCCAAAAGCGAAAGTTTGTCTCTAATTACCTTACCGCTCTCATCCTGGCGCTGACCTTGCGCTCCCTTATCACTAATGGTAAGTATGCTCACATTAAGCATTGTGTTGCCTTTCTTGGAACAAATTTTATTTTACCACATCTGAGCTATATCGCCAAATCGGGTGATTTTTGAAAAATTTTAGCAAAATTTCAGTAAAAGACTTGACAAATGGGGATAATCGTGTTATAAAATGGCGGAAAGTGGTGAAAAGTGGTAAATAATGGGAAATTAGTTGAGGTTTAGCAAATGTTTTTCGGCGAATTTAACTATAAGATTGACGAAAAAGGTAGGGTGCCGCTGCCTCCCCGGTTCCGAAAGGAACTTAAAGATGGAGTGGTATTATCGCCCGGGGTGGAGAAATGCATTAATGTCTACCCACTGTCGGAGTGGAAAAAGCTGGCGGGCACCCTTACCGGTGGTCCGCTGACACGTGACAAACTAAGAAAGCTAAATCGGGCGATTTTTGCCACTGCCTTTAGTGTCAATATGGATGGTCAGGGTAGGGTGGCCCTACCGGTGCCACTTCGAGAGTACACTGAGATTGTTGAGGATGTAGTTATCGCTGGAGCTAATACTTATCTTGAAATCTGGAACCAGGTGCTTTGGGAAGAGGAGAAGGCAACTAGCCAAGAGCAGGCCTGGCAGATTATCGAAAGCTTAGAGAGGCACTAATGCGTCCAAGCATGTCAACTTCGAGCCATATCCCGGTTCTGCTTGAAGAGACGATGAAGGCATTGGCGGTTCACTCTGGGGGGCGCTATATTGATTGCACTCTAGGGGGAGGCGGGCATGCCTTGGCTATTTTGGAGCATAGTTCTCCTGGCGGGCAATTATGAGGTATTGATGCTGACCCTGAAGCGATAAAAATAGCCAAGGCAAAGTTGGAGTCCTACCGTAGTTCAACCCTTCTCGTTAATGAGAATTTCGCTAATTTACAGACTATCGGTATTAAATATGATTTCTTTCCGGTAC
>DAOUZD010000060.1 GCA_030665795.1 Dehalococcoides sp. | reverse complement strand
CAGGTTAATATTTCTGGTCAGTATATCCTGAGCGCCCTCAATGACATATTTTCTAGCTTTTTCCTCATACCGGCCTAGCTCAGCAAGCAAATTAAGGTCTTGCTCCAAGTACTTAGCAGCCAGTTTCTCCCCTTCCGGGACATACTTCCATTTCAGGCGTTCCTCTTCAGTTACTCCGCCCAGCTTCTCCACCTTTTCCATGGCTATTTCCAGGGCACTTTTTATTTCACCCATCCCAAACTCTCCTATTGTTACCAGAAGCCTTAAGTTACCTTGCCAAACATCACCCTCTTTAAGTATTATACTAGATGCTTGGAAAAGCGGAAAGCTTTCATAATCTTAGTAGGTCAATAAGCCGAGATGAGTCAGCCAAAAATTGTAAAGGAAAAAAGGAGTCAAAGATGCACAAAAACTGGAAGTTCCACCACATAGCAGTAATTATCAAAGACATGAACAAGGCTATCGAGTTTTATCAATCCTTGGGTATCGGGCCATTCCCACCCCTCATCGGGCCGGAAGGAACGGTAACTTTAACTGGTAAGACAGTGCAAGGTAAGCCAGTCGATTACGAAATAGACCTAAGACAGGCCGAGGGTGGAGTGGGGGGCCTAACCCTCGAGGTAATCCAGCCCCTCGAAGGCGAAACCCCGCTCAAGAAGTTCTTAGAGAAAAAGGGAGAGGGAATTCAGCACATCGGCTTTTTCGTTGATGACCTTGACCAAGAGACAGCCAAAATGGCCGAGAAAGGGTTTACCATTACCCAGAGCGGGGAATCACCTAACGTCAAATGGGCTTACTTCGATACTGACGCGGTTGGCGGAGTCTCCATTGAGCTAATGCAGAAGACCTCAAAATAAGTGGCATTGGGTTAAAATAAGGTACTTCTTAGCCTAGCACCTTCCCAGCAATTAGCTCACCCATCTCCTTCGTCCCGACCTTGGTTTTACCTTCGTCCATGATATCATAAGTGCGGTAGCCTTCCTGCAGCACATCAGTCACTGCCGTCTCGACTGCCTGTGCCTCCTTGGCTAAGCCACAGGAATAACGTAGCATCATGGCTATACTCAAAATAGTCGCGATGGGATTGACCATATTTAAGCCAGCGCGGCGTGGAGCGCTGCCATGAATCGGTTCATAGAGACCGAATATTTTGACTCCTTCCCGTGGCACCCCGGCCAGACTAGCGGAGGGTAGCATTCCCAAAGAGCCAGCGAGCATTGACGCTTCGTCAGTGAGAATATCGCCAAAAGTATTTTCAGAGACCAGAACATCAAAGTGGGTGGGGTTTTGAATCAGGCGCATGGCACAAGCATCCACCAGTATGTGTTCTAATTCGACATCAGGATAGTCTGCTAACACTTCTATCGCCACCTGCCGCCAAAGTCGGGAAGATTCAAGGACATTAGCTTTATCCACAGAGACCAGCTTTTTACGCCGACCTCGAGCCAGTTCAAAACCGACCTTGACCACACGTGCTATCTCCTGCTCAGAGTAGAGCATAGTATCAACCCCCAGCCGCCCCTTGGGAGTCTGCCACCGCTTTTTGGGGCGACCAAAATAGAGGCCACCGGTAAGCTCACGAACAAAGATGAAATCCACCCCTTTAACGATTTCTGGTTTCAGATTGGTCGAGTTAACCAGCATCGGCAAGGTTTTCACCGGTCGTAGATTGGCGAATAACCCCAGTTTCTTCCTTAGTGCTAGCATGCCATCTTCAGGGCGGTCCTTAGCCTGGGGGTCATCCCACTTGGGACCACCGACGGCACCCATTAACGCCGCATCACAATTTCGACTCATTTTCAGCGTCTCGGGCGGAAGGGATGTTCCCCGCTTATCAATGGCTATCCCGCCAATCAATCCGTAGTGCAAATCAAAATTATGTCCGAACTTCTTACCTACTGCCTGTAATACCCTGATTGCCTCATCAGTAATCTCAGGGCCAACACCATCACCGGGTAATATTGCCAAATTGAACTTCATTCTAGACCCTCCTGCTCACTAGTTTTTTCTTGGTATATTCAATAAGTCCACCGTCGGAAATAATTTCAGTCATAAACTCAGGATAAGGGCTGGCGGTAAAGGTTAGACCATTGGTCAGGTTCTTTATTTCGCCGCGGGACAGGTCAACTTTCAGAATATCGCCGGCCTCCGTTTTGTCGACTGCCTGCTCACACTCAAGTAGCGGTAAGCCGATATCGATAGAATTGCGGAAGAAGATACGGGCAAAGCTTTTGGCGATGACGCAGGAGATACCGGCGGCTTTAATTGCCATCGGGGCATGTTCCCGTGATGAACCGCAGCCAAAGTTAGTGGTCGCCATCATTATGTCTCCCGGCTGCACTCTTTTCAGAAAATCCTCATCGATGTCTTCCATACAGTGTTTTCCCAACTCGGCGGCGTCATAGATATTCAGGTAGCGCGCCGGGATAATGACATCAGTATTGACATCAGCGCCATATTTATAAACTTTGCCTTCTAGCATCAAAGGATGACCTCCTTATTTAGGGCCTTCGGAGTTACAATACCTGCAGAGCCTGCTCAAAATCTTTTACTTTAGGCGGTTTTTTGCCTTTTTCGCGTCAAATATCGTCTCTCACCTGATAACTTTTTCCGGGCTACTAATCCTGCCGGTTATAGCACTGGCGGCAGCAATAGCTGGGTTAGACAGGTAGACCTCTGACCTGGGGCTACCCATCCTGCCAACGAAGTTGTGGTTGGTGGTAGAAATACACCGCTCACCATCAGCCAGAATCCCCATATAAAGTCCACAGCAGGGACCGCAGGTTGGCGTGCTGACAGCAGCACCCGCTTCCACAAATATTTGGATAAGTCCCTCAATTAAGGCATCAAGATATACCTGTTGTGAACCGGGAATAACAATACAACGCACCTTGGGGTGCACTTTTCTCCCCTTCAATATCTGGGCGGCAATTCGCAAGTCTTCAAGACGACCGTTAGTGCAACTGCCAATTACTGCCTGGTCTATTTCTATGTCCCCTACCTCACTAACCGGTTTGGTGTTGGCTGGCGAATGAGGCAAAGCAACCTGAGGCTCCATACCAGAGATGTCATACTCAATGACCCTTGCGTATTCAGCATCGATATCTGGTTCATATACATTATAAGGACGTTTTGCCCGTGATTTTATGTAAAGTTGAGTTTTGTTATCCACCCTAAAGAGACCAGCTTTAGCTCCAGCCTCAATCGCCATATTCGCCATAGTAAATCGACCGTCCATGGACAGGTCATCTATCGCTTCCCCAGTAAATTCCATTGCCGAATACAGTGCACCATCCACACCAATGTCACCAATAGTATAAAGAATTAAATCCTTACCCCCTACCCACTTCCCCAAACTGCCGTGGTAAACGAATTTAATCGTTGGCGGCACCTTCATCCAGATGTCACCGGTCGCCATAGCGGCGGCGATATCAGTTGACCCCATGCCAGTGGCAAAGACACCCAAGGCACCATAGGTACAGGTGTGTGAATCAGCCCCAATAACTACCTCTCCGGGGAGCACTAAACCTTGCTCAGGCAAAAGTACATGTTCAATACCTGACTTACCTACTTCATAGAGTGGTGCCCCTTGCTCGGCACAAAACTCACGCATTAGTTTAGCTATCTCAGCAGAAGCGATGTCCCTGCTAGGCATAAAATGGTCGAGTACCATCACCACCTTTTTCGGGTTAAAGACCTTACTCACTCCGATTCGCTGAAATTCTTTGATGGCAATCGGAGCCGTAATGTCATTGGACAGAACTAAGTCCACCTGAGCATTGATGAATTCCCCCGGACTTACCTTTTTTTTACCAGCATGAGCGGCCAGTATTTTTTCAGCTAAAGTCACTTTAGCTCCTTTTCTCCAAAGGATTATTTAAAAATTTAAATTTCGGAATCACCCAACTGAACGGGGGATAAGTAACACAATCAGTATCAAGACAGTAGCCACCGCTGAGAGCAGGTACAGCCCAGCCCCAGCCGCCAGACCAATGCCAGCTACCGCCCAAATCGTAGCTGCCGTGGTCAACCCGGCCACAATCCCTTCCCCCCCGCGTATAATTGCACCAGCGCCAAGAAAACCAATGCCAGCCACTACTCCCGCGGCGACTCTAGCGGTGTCACCGGTAGCCCCAAAACCGTAAATAGAAACTATGGTAAATAGAGCCGCACCGCTACAGATAAGAACATGGGTCCTCAGTCCAGCCGATTTCCTAGCCCTTTCCCGTTGGTAGCCGATGACAGCCCCCAGGGCAGCAGCTAACAGGAGACGCAGAATCATCTCCACCTCAGTTCCCATCTCAGCTCCTACCTAGCTCCCTTTTTGGCAGCTAGCAATCTATTGAGGGCATTTATATAAGCTTTGGCACTGGCAACAATAATATCAGTATCAGCTCCTCGTCCGGTATAGGTTATACCGTCACTTTCTATCCTAACCAGCACCTCACCAATGGCATCAATACCTTCAGTGAGAGATTTAATACTAAACTCGGCAAGGACATTAGGCACGCCGACTATTTTATCAATAGCCTTGAAGGTTGCGTCCACAGGACCGCTACCCAGAGCGGCATCAGCCAGGACCTGACCATCAGGACTGATAAGTACCACCGAGGCAGTGGGAATACCTCTATCGCCGCAAGACACCTGAAGGCGGTCAAGGTGGTAGACTTCAGAAATAGTGCGCTGTTCTTCGGCAACAAGGGATTCAATATCCCGGTCGGTAACTTCCTTCTTCTTATCCGCTAACTGTTTGAAGGCCCAAAAGATGCGGTTGAAGTCTTCTTCATTCAAGCTGTAACCCAACTCGGCCAGCCGCTCTCTTAAGGCATGCCGGCCACTGAGTTTGCCCAGCACCAGGCTGCTGGCTGGTATACCTATCGTTTTGGGGTCAATTATCTCAAAGGTTATGGGCATTTTGATAACCCCATCCTGATGTATCCCTGACTCATGGCGAAAAGCATTAGCGCCAACGATGGCTTTATTCGGTTGCACCGAAAAACCGGTTAACTCACTTACCAGTCGGCTGGTTCGGTAGATTTGCCGGGTATCAATACTGGTCGTCAGGTTAAAAAAGTCACTGCGAGTTTTAATTGCAATCACAATTTCCTCAAGTGAAGCATTACCGGCCCTTTCGCCAATGCCATTAATCGTGCACTCCACCTGCCTGACTCCCCGCTTAACTGCCTCCAGGCTGTTAGCCACCGCCAGACCCAGGTCATCATGGCAATGAACGCTGACCACCGCCCGACCGATATTGGGCACATTCTGGAAAATACCCTCAATTAACCGGCCGAATTCATCAGGGATGGCATAACCCACGGTATCAGGAATGTTCACGGTATTAGCTCCGGCGCCAATAGCTACCTCCAGAATCTGATAGAGATACGCCGGCTCAGTTCGGCTGGCATCCATTGGTGAAAATTCTATGTCATCGGTGTAACTTTTTGCCCGGGCGACCATATCACCGGCCAGCTGTAGAATTTCCTCACGGCTTTTTTTCATCCCATGCATAAGATGGATATCTGAAGATGATACGAACACGTGTATTAGTGGATGCGCGGCCTCCTTAATCGCTTCCCAAGCACGGTCAATATCTTTGGGATTAGCACGAGCCAGGCCGCAAATTGTCGGCTTGCGAACTTCCTGGGCAATGAGCTTCACCGCCTCAAAGTCTCCCGGAGAGCTAATCGGAAAGCCAGCCTCAATGACATCCACCCCAAGCTTCTCCAGTTGCTTGGCGATTTCCAGTTTTTCCTTGATGTTCAGGC
>DAOUZD010000100.1 GCA_030665795.1 Dehalococcoides sp. | reverse complement strand
TCGCTTACTCATCTCGTTCCTCTTCCGACTCAAGTTCTTGCTCCATTTTCTTTCTTTCCTTAATTAATTCATCATGGGGGCTGGTTATGCTACATGAGCTTTCCAGCTTCTCTAGGCGCTCTTCTAACCTGTCCTGCTCCTTTAGAACTAATCTGATGGCTTCGGCCATCGGGTCGGGTAATTTCCCGTGTTCTAGGTCCATAAGTGGTTTATGGTGGTCTTCTACGGCTCTTCCCGGAATGCCGACGACGGTGACCCCGGGTGGCACTGACTTGACGACTACTGAGCCTGAGCCAATCCGGGCGCCATCACCGATAGTGATGGCACCTAGAGCTACCGCTCCGGCTCCGATTACCACGTTATTGCCAACGGTGGGATGACGCTTCTTCTTCTCTGAGGTTGTTCCACCCAGGACTACTCCCTGATACAGCAGAACGTCATCGCCGATTTCAGACGTTTCACCAATGACTAGTCCGGCGCCATGGTCAATGAAGAATCGGCGGCCGATTCTGGCTCCGGGGTGGATTTCGATTCCCGTCAAAAAACGAGTAATTTGGGATAGAATGCGAGCCAGCAGCCGAACCTTGTGCCGCCAGAAGAAATGGGCCAAGCGGTGAAACCATAAGGCATGTAGTCCGGGGTAGCACAGGAGAACCTCTAGCGTGCTCTTCGCCGCCGGGTCTTTGGCAAATACCGTCTGAATGTCTTCCCTTAAAGTTTTAAACATAACAAACTACCACAAATCAAAAACCAAGGGCTTCGGCGGTTACTCCTAGACCCCTGGTCCAAGTTACTGCCGCTTCCCTACGCTCGTATTACCGAGGTCAGGTCCACAGGGTTGGCACTAATTGCCTCTCAGCACTCGAGCACCCCTAGCGGTTCTATTAATTGATAGTTAGACTATAACACAAGCTTGATTGAAATGCAATTTTTGCCTGTTCTGTGCAGGCTAAAGCTCCTGGAAAAGCCACGTGGATAGGTAGCGCTCGCCAGTATCGGGTAAAATCGTCACGATTAGCTTGCCTTCATTTTCGGGCCTTTTGGCTACCTCTAAGGCTGCCCAGGCGGCTGCCCCTGATGATATTCCGGCCAGTATCCCTTCCTCTCTGGCTAATCTTCGGGCCATCATGCCGGCATTTTCATTAGTAACCTTGATAATTTCATCAACTAGGTCCGTTCTTAAAACATCGGGGATAAAGCCAGCCCCGATACCCTGAATCTTATGGGGTCCGGGCTTTCCCCCGGAAAGCACCGGGGAATCAACCGGCTCAATGGCGATGGCTTTAAATTGTGGCTTCCTGGGCTTGATTGCTTCCGCGATTCCGGTAATTGTTCCTCCAGTTCCTACTCCGGAGACCAGAATATCCACCTTGCCCTCGGTATCTCGCCATCTCTCCTCGGCGGTGGTCAACCGGTGTATCTCCGGGTTGGCCGGGTTTTTAAATTGCTGTGGGATAAAGGAGTTCGGGTTTTCTGCGGCCAGTTGTTCCGCCTTTCTTATTGCCCCCGGCATCCCCTCCGCCCCAGGGGTCATCACCAGCTCGGCGCCAAAAACGGAGAGGAGTTTTCTCCTTTCTAATGACATCGTGTCAGGCATGGTAAGGATGAGCTTATACCCTCTGGCGGCGCAGACAAAAGCGAGGGCAATGCCGGTATTACCGCTGGTAGGCTCAATGATGACCGTATCCTTGCTGATATGCCCCTTCACTTCGGCGTCCAGAATCATGGATACCCCTATCCTGTCCTTCACACTGCCTGTGGGATTAAAGGATTCCAGCTTGGCCACCACCTCTGCCTTCACTCCCTTGGTTATTCGGTTCAATCTGACCAGCGGCGTATTCCCGATTAGCTCGGTCGAGTCCCTGGCAATATCCCTGGTCAGCTTTGGTATCTCTATTGTTTTATACTTTAGTTTTTCAACTTTCCAGTTTTTCTCCGCCATCCTGATTTACTCCTTCGGCACTACTTGACTAAATGGCCACAATGCTGGCAATTTGGGTCTTGCTCGACGGTAAGTTTGGTGAACTCCAGATTCAGCCCATCATAGATGAGTAATTTGTTGGTTAATAGTTCACCGATTCCCGTAATGTACTTTATTACCTCGGTCGCCTGGATACAGCCGATAACGGCCGGTGCCACCCCAATCACCGGGAATTTCCCCTGAGTGACACGCCCCTGATAAACACACCATAGGCAGGCTGTTTTGCCCGGGATGGTGGTCATCGCCCTGCCTTCAAAGCCGTAAACTGCCCCGTGGAAAAAGGGGATATTTTTATCTATGGCCGCCTTATTCAGCAGGTATCTGGTAGGTAAATTGTCCATCGCATCAACGATTAAATCAAAGCCGGTAACAAGCTGGGAAACATTGTCTTCGGTTATTGTTTCGGCGATAGCTTCTATGTTTACCCATTGGTTCAGTTTCTTTAGGTTCTCCATTGCCGAGTCAATCTTTTTCTTGCCGATGTCTGCGTCCCCGTGCAGGACTTGCCGATTCAGATTACTAAGCTCAACCCGGTCGTCGTCAACTAATCGTATCGTGCCAACCCCGGCGGCAGCCAGGTATATCGATATTGGAGAGCCAAGTCCTCCAGCACCAGCAATAAAAACTTTTGCCCGCTTGAGCTTTTCTTGCCCCTCCTCCCCGATTCCTTTAATCATTATTTGCCGGTCATATCTTTCTAGCTCGTCTTTGGTCAGCATATCTCTTAGCACTCCTTTTGGACTCAGGCGTAATGTAACCCGGTAGTATTCTTGTATTTCTTCATTGTAGCAAGTACTAAAGGAGAGTTAAAGAGAGGCGAAGCCTTCATATATGTTTATAGTGATAAAGGGGGATGGGGTTAATAAATTTTTATGATAGTGGAAGTGGGCCCAGCTATTGTGTAAAATATGGGGGCATGGAAACTGAATTTCGTCGTCTGCCCAGTGTTGATAAAATTTTCGCTGATGAGCAACTGAAGCAACTTGGGGGAACTTATCCCCATAACTTGCTGGTGAATTTAGTGAGGCAACAACTGGAGCGCGAGCGCCTTGCTATCGCCGCCGGTAACCCGGTTGCTTCTTTGGCTAAGATAGTAGACTCCATAGGTGCCCAAGTCCAGACTCTGGAAAATCCCAGCCTGCGCCCGGTAATTAATGCTACGGGAGTAATCCTTCATACTAATCTGGGGCGTGCCGCACTGAGCCAGGAAGCGTCGGCAGCTATGGATACTGTGGCTAAGGGCTACTCTAATCTTGAGTTCGACCTCGGTAGTGGGACACGGGGTTCTCGTCAGGTTCATATCGAGCCGCTCTTGTGTCAGCTAACCGGGGCGGAGGCGGCACTGGTGGTAAACAATAATGCCTCCGCGGTACTGCTGGGCCTTACCGCATTGGCCAGAAGGAAGGAAGTGATTGTCTCTCGGGGTCAGGCAGTGGAGATTGGTGGTGGCTTTCGCATCCCCGATGTGATGCGCCAGAGCGGCGCCAAGCTGATTGAGGTGGGGACAACCAACTGCACCTACCTCAGTGATTATGAACTGGCGATTAGCCCCCGGACCGCCGCGCTAATGCGGGTACATTCCAGTAATTTCCAGCTAGTGGGATTTACCAGTGAGGTTGCCTTTGAGGATTTGGTAGCACTGGCTAACCGAAATAACCTGCCTGTATTCGATGACTTGGGTAGTGGTTGCTTCTTGGACACGACTAAATTCGGGCTTGCCCCGGAGCCGATGGTGCCACAAAGTGTTGCCCTTGGTGCTGGACTTACCTTCTTTTCTGGAGACAAATTGGTGGGTGACCCTCAAGCCGGCATCATCGTGGGTAAAAGGCAGTTTATGGATAAGTTACGGAAACACCCTCTGGCTCGGGCAGTGCGTATTGACAAGATAAGGCTGGCTGGCCTGGTAGCTACTTTGGTTCACTACTTGAAAGATGAAGCAGTGATTAAGATACCGGTATGGCGCATGATTTCGGCACCGGTGGCGGAGATTGACCAGCGGGCACAAAAGTGGGCACAGTTATTTGGTGACTTGGCTCAGGTGGTAGCCGGCGAGACGATGATAGGTGGTGGTAGCCTGCCCGGAGGGACCCTGCCCACAAAACTGGTGGCGATTGGCGATAAAAAAGACCGAAACGTGGCTCAAGTATTGAGTCGGAAACTGCGGTCTCAGGAGATACCGGTCATCGGGCGGGTTAGCGAGGACAGGCTGCTTCTTGACCCGCGCTCGGTGCTTCCGGAGGAAGATGAGATTGTGCTGAAGGCGCTTCAAAATGTAACTCCTGATGTGAAACCTCCCTAGAGGAAAAGGGTGGATACATGTTTGTCTTAGGTACCGCCGGTCACATTGACCACGGCAAGTCAGTCTTGGTGCAGGCGCTTACCGGCATAGACCCCGACCGGCTGCGCGAGGAAAAAGAGCGCGGCATGACCATTGACCTCGGCTTCGCCTGGCTTAAGCTGCCCGGTGGGCGGGAGGTAGGCATCATTGATGTCCCCGGGCACGAGCGCTTTGTCAAGAATATGCTGGCCGGGGTGGGCGGTA
>DAOUZD010000110.1 GCA_030665795.1 Dehalococcoides sp. | reverse complement strand
GCACTCAACTTTACGATATCTTCTGTCCTTAATCGGACCAATCTAGACCTAGCTCCACCACCACACCAAACGTATTCATGGCTCATCAGTCCCTCATCGAGAAATACGGGTAACTGTTTCTTGTGCCCTACCGGAGGTATGCCACCAGTGGGATAACCAGTGGCTGCTTTCGCCACTTTATCGGAAGCAAGCCTAACCGACTTCGAGTTTGAGTAATGTTCGAGCTTATGCCTGCTTACATTACGGTCGCCCCGGACCACGGCTATCACCGGCTTTGAATCCTGGTCAACGAAAACAAGAGTCTTGACTATTTGATTGAGTGCCACACCGCTTACCTGAGACGCTTCCAGAGCATGTCGGGTAGGCCTTTTCTTTAGAAACTCAAAATGGACTTTATGACTAATTAAAAACGCCGCCAGGTTCATTGGTTACCAACCGCAGAGTGAGATACCGACCAACCTAATCATACAGGTGACAGGCAACGAAATGATTTTCTTCCAGTTGCCGCAGTGTCGGCGGTTCCCGATTGCAGATTTTCATTACCCTGGGACACCTGGTATGGAAGCGACACCCCGGAGGAGGCTCAACTGGTGATGGAACCTCACCTTGTAGCAAAATCTTTTCTCGCTTCTGGTGGGGGTCGGGAACATGGATTGCCGATATCAGCGCCTCAGTATAGGGATGGAGAGGGTGACTCAATAATTCCGCTCTATCGGCCAGTTCAATTATTTGCCCGAGATACATTACCGCAATCCTATCCGAAACTTGCCCGATGACCGCCAGGTCATGGGCGATAAACAAATAGGCCAGACCAAATTCGCGTTGTAAATCCAAGAGCAGGTTTAGAATTTGGGCCTGGACGGATACATCCAGAGCGCTAACCGGTTCATCAGCCACAACGAGTTTCGGATTCACCGCTAAGGCACGGGCAATGCCAATGCGCTGTTTCTGTCCACCGCTCAATTCGTGGGGATATCTTATGGCATGCTCAGGTTCTAAACCTACCCGTTTGAGCAACTCCTCTACCCTTTCCAGTCTCTCTTTTTCAGTGCCAACACCATGAATAAGCAAAGCTTCCCCGATAGAATCCCCGATAGTCATTCTAGGGTCAAGGGAGGACTGCGGGTCCTGGAATATCATTTGCGCCTCTCTCCTCAGCTCCTTTAATTGCCTTTTCTCCCACATCATGATATCGCTTCCTTTATAGAGGACTCTGCCGGTGGTTGGCTCTTCCAGCCTGAGTAAAGTTCTGCCTAGGCTCGACTTGCCACATCCAGATTCGCCAACCAAACCGAGAGTTTCTCCATCCATGATATAGAAGGAAACCCCATCCACTGCCCTCACATCAGCGACGTGTCTTGAGAACAGTCCCGCGGTAACCGGATAATATTTTTTCAGGTCTTCGACCTCGACTAATCTTCGGCTCATTTTCGGATATCCTCTCTAAATGGGTAGTTATGAATACAGATGGCAGGCTACAGTATGCTCTTCAGAAATGACAACCTCCTCTGGTTTTGCTTGGCTGCAGATTGGCATTCGCCGCGGGCAGCGGGGGTCAAAGATGCAGCCTTCAGGAGGGTCAATCAGGCTGGGTATCATTCCCGGGATGGGTGTTAGCCTATCCTTTCGCGTTGAAATACTGGGCAGGCAATTAATCAAGCCAATGGTGTAAGGATGCTTAGGCTGGTCAAAGATATCAAATACGGTGCCCGCTTCGACTATTCTCCCGCCATACATGACGACAATCCGGTCAGCAATACTGGCCACGGTACCCAGGTCATGGGTTATGAACAGGATAGACATATTCCTCCTCTGTTTCAGGTCGCGCAAAATATCCAAAATCTGATCCTTTATGGTCGCGTCGAGAGCAGTAGTCGGCTCATCAGCGATGAGAATCTCAGGGTCGCAGGATAAGGCAGCCGCTATCAGCACCCTTTGCCTCATACCACCGGAGAATTGATGTGGGTAATCTTTCATTCTTTCTCTAGCCCTGGGGATGCCAACTTGTTCCATCAGGCTCAAGCCTCTCTCCATAGCTTGCTTGTGTCTTAACCCAAGATGTAGCTTTATCTGCTCGGCGATTTGGTCTCCAACGGTGAACACAGGATTCAGTGAAGATTGGGGGTCTTGAAAAATCATGGCTATCCGGTTACCGCGGATTTGCCTTAGTCTCTCACCGGAACATTGTAGCAGGTCTTTGCCGTGATATAATATTTCCCCATCAACGATTCTACCTGGAGGGCTATCGACCAAGCGCAAAATTGATAGTGCGGTGGCGGTCTTGCCACACCCTGTCTCCCCTACCAGGCACAGGTTCTCCCCTTTCCTAAGACTAAAGCTAACACCATCAACTGCTTTTACTACACCCTTAGCGGTGAAAAAGTATGTCTTTAAATGCCTTATCTCTAACAGGTTATTGTTCACCTCTTCTCCTAAACCTGACTCCGGGGGTCAAAGGCATCCCTAATGCCGTCCCCCAGGAAATTAAAGGCGAGAACGGTCAGAAAAAGCATAATTCCGGGCTCGACCGCCACCCACCAGGCAGTATCTAAGCTCCGTTGTCCAGCATTTAGAACCATGCCCCAGCTAGTAACCGTCGGGTCTCCCAGTCCAATGAAACTGAGTGCCGCCTCGGCCAAGATGACCCCGGGTATCGATAAGGTAGCGATGACGATAACGGAGCTGATGACATTGGGTATGAGGTGACGGAATACGATTCGGGAATCGCTTGCCCCCAGGGATTTTGACGCCATAATGAATTCTCTAGTTCGTAGAGACAGCGCCTCACTTCTAACCAGCCGGGCGGTTCCAGTCCAGCCGGTAAGGCCTATCACCAGGATGATGAAAACTAAAGAGGGCCCAAAAATGAAGATAATGAATACCAGCAGCAGGAAGAAAGGAAAGGTCATCATTATATCAGTGAATCTCATTAGAGCCATGTCAGCCACGCCACCCAGGTAGGCAGACACCACACCCATAATGGTGCCGATGAGTATCGCAATGAGGGTAGCCAGCAGGCCGACTTGCAGGGAGACTCTGGCACCGGAAACAAGCATCGCCAGCATATCCCTCCCTTTGTCATCAGTACCTAAAGGATGCTGCCAGGTGCCCGGAGTCTCCGCGGTCTTAAATTGCCCTGTCTTCAGGTCATATACCGATTGTTCGATTGCGAAACCCGGTGGGGGCAAGTTTTTCTCCTGAAAGTTGACCTCGGTGGGGTCCCGGGTGAGAAAAGGACCAATGATGGCTACGGTGACTAAAAACAAGATAAATGCTAGCCCCAAGACGGAAAGTCGGTGCCTTTTGATTCTCTCCCAGTAATACTTGGTCAGCCGTCTGTTGACATACAGAGGGTATATCCCGTAAAGGACGACGACGAGGACAAAGAGTAGGTAGAAGTACCCCAGCGGCTCAAGAATCTGGTCAACCAGATAAATGTCCACAAGGAAAAGAAAAATCAGGGCCAGAAGCATACTAATAAATATCAGGTTTCTCAGTCCGCCGACTTTACGGCTAATTCGCTTCATCAGCCTGCCTCTCAATCATACCGTATTCTGGGGTCGAGCCAGGTATATACAATGTCAGTGGCTAAGTTGGTCAGGAGTACCACCAGGGCGCCAATAAGCGTTATCGTTACCACCACGGGATAATCGTTAGCAAAGATGGCATTAAAGGATATCCTGCCCAGCCCGGGTATGCCAAAGATAATCTCGGTGAGATAGGCGCCGCCAAAGACAACACCACTCAGGTCGAACATTATTATGGTAATGATGGGTAGAATAGCGTTTCGAAAAACGTGCTTGCCAATGACCACCCTCTCGGGCAGGCCCTTGGCCCGGGCGGTTTTCACGAAATCCTTCCTTAAATTGTCCAGAGTAGCCGACCGGGCATATCTGGTATAGCCAGCCATCATCCCCGTGCCCAGGGTAATTACCGGCAAGATGAGCGCCTTTAGATTAGCCAGAGAAAACATAGCCAAACCGGTATCGTAGTAGGTTTTGAACCAGCCCAGTTGCACCGAAAATACCAAGATTAGCATTATGCCCAGCCAGAAGTTGGGAATGGATATGCCGATGAAAGAGAAAAAGGTAGCCAGGTAATCGGTCTTGGTATACTGCTTTATCGCCGAGTAAACCCCGATGAAGATGCCCAGGCTGGCGGAGAAAAGCATACTGAGGAGGATAAGCTGGAAAGAGTAAATCCAGTGCCGTTGAATTAGCTTCATTACCGGCATGGAG
>DAOUZD010000124.1 GCA_030665795.1 Dehalococcoides sp. | reverse complement strand
CATCCGAATGCTCACCCCGGTCTTAACGCCAGCGCCGACCACCAGTGGCGAGAGGTGAAAGTATCGTTGCGATAGCTCCTCGAAAGTGGATACCAGCGGCGGGACGACACTGCACAGGGCTATCTCTTTAATATCGGCTATCTTCAGGTTCTGATGCTGCAGCAGGTTGAGTAGCAGTGCCGCATACTCATCGACCATGCGGTGAATGCTGGTAGCCACGTGCCAGGTAGCACCAAGCTCCTCGCCTTCAAAAACCCCCAGCGTAATATCCGTATTGCCAATATCAATAGCTAGTAGCATAGTACCTCTGTCTACATTTTACCTCAAAAATATTTCTACTTGCTCAGTTGACATAACTCTAAAAACAAATCAAAGCTAACTAGCTAGGAATTGTTTCCCTTATTTTTTTAATCACTAGTGGTAGTGCTGACAAAAGGTCGGTAGCAATCATGCCGGCGTTGCCAATAATGTCCTTGACCATCTCACCGGCTTTGCCATGGAGATATACACCGAGGGTCGCGGCATCAAAAAGCGAGAGACCCTGTGCCATTAGACCGGCTATCGCCCCGGTAAGCACGTCCCCGGTTCCGGCTGAGGCTAGCCCCGGATTGGCGATGGGGCTGATTTGACAGTGTCCCTCTGGCGTCGCAATAACCGTGTAGGCTCCTTTCAAGACGATTGTTTTGTGCCACTCTAGGGCTAACTTTTTGGCGATGCCTACTCGGTCTGATTGTATCTCGGCGACGGATAATCCGCTCAGTCTGGCCATTTCGCCCGGGTGTGGGGTAAGTATAGCATCATTGGTGAGCTGTTGCCACCAGTTTGGGGTTTTAGCCAGAATATTAAGTCCATCGGCGTCAAGGACCAGTGCTGGCAGCTCTGTTTTCGAAAGTATGGAGCTGACGAATTGAGCGACTGATTGACTTTGTCCCAGGCCACAGCCCAAAAGCAAGACATTATAGTTCTCGAATTGCTGGCCGATTAATTCGGCAGCTTGAGGAGAGATTATGCCGGGGTAGGATTCAGGCAGGGGGAGATAGGTTGTTTCGGTTAGTTTGGCAGCTAGGACAGGCTGTAAACTATTCGCTGTAGCCAAGGTTACCAGTCCAGTACCGACTCGCATCGCCCCATTACAGGCAAGGTAGGCGGCACCGATGTAGTTGATTGAGCCGGCCACTACCAGCACTCTGCCGAAAGTACCTTTGTTGGCGTCAAGGGGGCGCTTGGGGAGGATGGTACTCGCCCATTCATCGGTGAGAAGTTCGGTAGTTATCGAGTCAGCAAGGTGGCTTGGGATGCCAATGTCGACGATGCTTAGTTTGCCTACCCTCTCAGCCCCGGGGAAACTGAATAAGCCAAATTTGGGGAAAGCAAGGGTAATGGTATTGTCGGCATAGGGACAGACCGGGTCCACGGTCCCATCATCAGCGTTGAGCCCTGATGGCAAATCAACGGCAATGACCTGAAGCTTCGGGGTTTTGCTTTTGGCTTGAGCCACTCGTTCTAGTACTTGCGAAAAGACACCCCGCAGCGGGCGGGCTTTACCAGTGCCGAAGAGAGCGTCAATAACGCAGGTAGCTGATGAAAGTAATTCATCAAATTTGTCCAGATTTTCATCTTGAGTCGCTTCAATGCAGGTTAGGCTGCGTTGCCGAACTAGCTCAAGGTTGGTGTCATTTGGTGGTCGCTGACTACAAAGGTAGACACTGACCTTGGCTCTCCAGTCGTGAAGGTGGCGGGCAGCAACTAGCCCGTCCCCACCATTGTTGCCGGGTCCGATCAAAAGCAGGATGCGTTGCTGGTCAATGGCGCCTATGATTCGCCTGATTTCTTCGGCGATGGCTTTGCCGGCATTTTCCATAAGTACATTGCTGGGCAGGCCAAACTTGGCACACTCCTGGTCTATCCACCGCATCTGCTCGCTAGTTACAATTTTCATGATAAAACATCCATACTATTGCTGATTTGAAGTGTAGCAATATCCTGGAGTATGGTCAAGGGATTGGTTCCTTAAAAATAAAGGAGAAGCGGGGGTAAGAGAGGGATGAAGCCAAAATCACATACCTATCTTGAAGCTAATTGCGCTTGGTACTCTTTCTTTCCCGCCTGGTACAGCCTAACGTTTTCCGCGATTGTTTCCCGGATGGGAAGATGGTAGGGGCATCTTTCCTCACACTCACCGCATTCGGTGCAATTAGCTGCCTTTTCTAGTGCCTCAGCAAATTTTCCAGTGAATAGCCGTACCGGGGGCAAGCGTTTCATGGCGCTACGGTATGACATCACGTCTGATATTAGTATTTCAACCTGACAGGGCTGGCAATAGTCACAGCGGCGGCAGAACCTGGTTCCCAGTTCCTGTCGTAATCGCTCCATCTCCTCCTGCTCCGCCGCTGTCATCTCCCATGGCCCCTTCATTATCTGAACAATCTCGTCTATCTCGGGTACCCTTTCGATGCCCGGGATGAAGACCACATCGGGAAACTGCCGGAGATACTTGACGGCAAGAATAACATTATCTACCATTCCTCCGGCCAGTGGTTTCATGGCGATGAAGCCGACATCATGCTCTCTGGCCAGCGGCAACAGTTCTTCGGTGGCTTCGCGGGTGACGAAGTTGAGGGGGAACATAATCGTCTCGAAGCGGTCTGACTTTACCGCCTCTATGGCGGTATCAATCTGATGCGAGGTGATACCAATGTGTTTCACTACTCCGGCTCTTTTGGCTTCTTCGACCACAGCCATCGGCCCATTGGGGTCAAGAATTGTCTTTAAGGTGTTAGCGTCACTGACATTATGGAACTGGTACAGGTCTATCGATTCCACGCCAAGTCTTTCCAGGCTCAGTTTTAGATGGCTTTCTATCCCCTCTCGGGTTTGAGCTGTTGACTTCGTCGCCAGAATAAGTCCATCATGCTGTCCTGAGATTGCCTCGCCGATGCGCTCTTCACTGGTGGTATAACCGTTAGCCGTATCCAGAAAAGTGATACCTAGTTCCAGACATCTTTGGACAACGGCGATGGCCTCATCTTCGGAGACTCGCTGGATGGGGATACCGCCAAAACCGAGTTGGGTTACCATCATTTCGGTTCTGCCTAGCCTCATCTTTTCCATTATTCCTCTTACCTTTTATTGATAATATTTAGCATTGCTTGGTAGAATTCTTTCGGCCCTTTATCTAGAGACAGTTTCTCCATGGGGCACATTTCTTCCCCATCGGCCTTTTGAATATAAGGCACAATTTTGTTGAGGTGGTATTTAATGCCATATTCGTCTAGGGTTTTGATGGCAAACTGGCTACCCAGCGGACTGAAGACCTCCTGGCAATCAGCTTTGATGGATAGTAATGCTGCCGCATTACCCATTATTTTATCGAAGATGACTACCCGCTGATGGCCAGCGGCAAACCGGTCAAGGTATTCAAGTAAGGGTAGCAATCTATCTTTTGCTGAGGAAAAGATTAATTGGTCGTCTTGATATACCCGAAGGGTGTCATCGCTGGTCAAGAATTCGTTGCGTAAACGCGCCTGCATCACTATCACTATTGTAAGACCTGTAGGCTCTCGTTTGCAAACTGGCTACGGTCAACTTGCTATTATGGGAACCTATTTCTATGGGGAATGTCCTCTAGTTGCCCCTTGGTTTTACCTACTTATGCGCAAGCTGACACTTTTGATTTGGTTTTCCACCTCTTGTAGCGTTGCCCAGTTGGTGTCCCCGGGAATTGAATGCTTCAATGCTGAATAAGCGTTCCCTAACTTTAGTCCTTTCTCCACATCGCCGGTGAGACAACCATAAATGAACCCGGCGGAAAAGGAATCGCCAGCACCAACCCGATCCACTATCTCCACATCATATGT
>DAOUZD010000006.1 GCA_030665795.1 Dehalococcoides sp. | reverse complement strand
CTTAGTAGTACCTGAATTGGTGTTGGTCTCCAGTTGTGTTGCTGGAGTATGTTCAATGATTTGAGGCATAACGCCAGTATAAATTCTCAGATATTCGCTCAACCCTCGCTTTGTGCCCCGCCATCGGTAAAGCTCGGCCATTGATTTGATTAACTCCTGCCTTTTGGCTTCAGGCCACCTTTCATCAAGAACTAGTCCCACCCATGAAGCTAGCCAGGGCAAGAATGATTGGGGAGTAGTCCCCGGATCGAAATAGAAGGCAAGATTATCTACAATACCCTCTATGGGCGTAATGATGTCCTCGAAGATACTGAGGAACCGCCCGGTGAAATCATCCTCTCTATAGAAGGCGGGTAAATATTGTAGATAATTACTATATCGTTCTTCGCCGTCATTCTCTGAGTCTGTCATATTATGTCACCTCTACCTTATGCTGGTAAGAACATGGCAATTGCCCGGGCGATAGAGTCAGTATAGTCGCTGCCTCACCCTGTTCCCTCATCTCGATGTCAACCAGGAAAAGCTTGACCTCCTCCACATAGCCAACCTCTGGCATTCCTTGGATGAGCGAATGTATCTCTGACGTCAAGAGGTCGCGGCCAAAGGGCCAGCCAGTATTCTCGATGCCGCCGCTAATAGGATTGATGAATTGGTACAGCTTCCTCTCGATATCGCCCCTAAGCCGTTTGGATTCAGTCTTGGCTTTTATCTTCGCCTCTACAGTGACCCAAACGTAATCTGGTTCTGTAACTACTAGCTGAGTGGTCAGAAGTCGACGTTCGTCGAGGTGATTTGTCACCTCTCTACGTAGCTGCTCTGGAAGTAAAAGCTGCTCCTTGGGGATCATACCATCCCCAGCAGTTATCAAAGGCACGATAAGCAACCGTACTGTCCCCGGAGATACCGTGCCCTTTTCGTCAGCACCTTTCGGCACTAAACACTTAGCCCGGGCTACTTTAGGAGAAGCTTCACAAGCCAGATATTCGAAGTCATCAGCAGTGACTGCCCTAAATCGTGCCTTTAGCATCTCTGGAGCACGCAGCTTGGCACGTTCCAGACTCTCCGATTCGGCACCACCAATCGCTGCTTCAAAGTTAGTCACCCAGGTAATGTAGGGGATAGATGATTTGAGCACGTTCAGTGTTCTCTCGCCCACGTTGCCCTGTACCCCACCGCCACACCTGTAGCGGGGAAAACGTATGCGCTTGCCTTTAGGTGGAATGGCGCCGAACTGCTGCTCTCCACCATCAGGCTGTCTCACACAAGGGCCAAACTGGACTTCGCCACTGACGCTATCACAGGTAAAATGAAGATCGTCGGAACCTGAAGCTAAGAAACCTCCAACCTCATGCCACGCTTCCCAGCTCCCGTTCTTCTCCACCTCTATGGTCTCGTCCTTATCGCGGGGCAGGATAGGGGTATTTTGCAAATGGAAGACTTGCCCGGGACTACCGTTGCTCCGCCCCAGCACCTCAGCCATCACCCGGAAGGCATGGCTGGCTGGTACAGTACCGCCGAAACAGTGTGAGACAACGCTCCTTACTTTCGGGGAGGCAGTGTAGCCGGGCTGTTGTAGCCGTGGCTTAATAGCCTGGCATCGCACCCAGCAGGCGGTCTTGCCATCTACTTCTGTAAAGTCGCAGGTGTAAGGCACATGAAGGATAACCTCGCCATCCCGGTTCAGTCCACCGGTGGTATCGGATTCCAGTCTAAGTCCCCTCCATTTGCCCTCCTCTCCGTCCCAGAACTCCCATACGAGTGGCGGGTTACGGGGGTCTACACCAATCCCTTCTATAGTGGTTTCAAAGGTAAGACGTAGAGTGTCGTCGGCGAGATTTTCGCTATGGCCTACGTAGAATGCGTCGTTCTCTTCAGGCACTTTCTGGAAGATATCCATCATCTCTCCTGCTTTCAACACCGGCATATAGTCGTGAAAGACGGTGCCAGCCCGACTGATGAGACAGTAGGTCATGTGAGGCACCATGATCTTGAGGTCTCTATCGGTGGTAAAAGTAACTGCATCCTGGGTTTCCGTTCGCACTGTGGCTACCTCCGTCCCTTTGGGGATAGTTATCGGTTCAGGCTGGGGTGCTGACAATCGGAAGGCGATGTCAGCCTTTGCCGGGTGAGCCGGGAGCAATCTCAGGCCAATGAGATCGAGAAATTTAATGTAATTTTTTTCCGGGACCCTGTTAAGCCGATAAAGGAGAATGTCCACCATCCATGCGAAAAGCTCGATAAAGGTGATGCCGGGGTCGCTCAGATTGTGGTCAGTCCACTCCGGGCAATAGCGGGAGATTAAGCTTCTAGCTTCTGATACTATATCCTGAAATTTGCGGTCATCTAGAATCGGTGCTGGTAATGCCATTTTTGCCTCCTTTCTCAACTCTAACGGGATAGATAAAAAGGATAGACGAGATTTCGTTCATCATTGGTAGCCTTAATTCTGTATCTAATATTTATCAGCAGCTGGGATGTATCGCCTAGGTCCGGGCGAACATCCACATCGGTAACTTCAATACGGGGTTCCCACCAGCCTAAAGCCTCTTCCACATGGTGGGCTATCAGGCTCCAGGTAGAGGCGCTATTTGGGGCGAAGACAAAGTCGTGGATTCCACAGCCGAAATTAGGCCGCATACGCCTTTCCCCTTTAGCCGTGCTCAGGATAACGCGGATAGATTCTTCTACGTCTCTTTTGTGGGGAGATAAGCCCAGTCCACCACGACCATTGACCACGAGGGGAAAACTCCAGCCACTGCCTACAATGTCTTTGTTATTATTCATCTTCAACCTACGTCCTATGTGTCAGATTCTCCATATAAGCAATTATTGCTAGTAATCAATTAGCCAATCATCACAGTGGGACATCCCATTACAATGGAGTTAGGGGGTCCGCCCTCAGTGATAACGTCCCCTTGTCTGGCTGCGGGCAAGTTATTGATAAGGACAGTTATGCTGCCCATGGCGACCACTCCACCGACATGGGGGACGGTTCCTGTCACCAGGGGGCAGTTATGAAAGTCAGCGGTAGCCCTCCAGGCAGGCATGCCACCTATTAAGACATTGGTGCTCCCCGGACCCGGAGCTAAAGGGGTCCCGTGGGCGGTCATATCGCCAACTCGAGCCGCTAATGGCATCTTTCCTCCTTTAATTTATTTTAACTATGGCACCTTGAATCGTCAGAGTAGTTCCGGCTTTCAAGGTCAGCATTCCTTTGGCGTTAATCTCAATCATCTGAGCATCTATGTCTAATTTCATAGCACTGGATAGCGTGATAGAATTCTGCACTGAATCCATTTTTATAACGTTTTTACCGGTCCTATCCTTGATTTCAATTTTTTCCTGCCCTGCCGAATCATCCAGAAGAATTTTATGTCCAGCTTTGGTGTGAACCTCTATCTTTTCTTTTCTCGCTGTACTGTCATCATTGAAAATAATCTCGTGCCCGCTACGGGAACGGATTTTACGGATATTGTTCTTGCCGTCTTTATTTGCTTCCGGGGGTTTATCAACCCCATTCCACAAGCCTCCCAACACGTAGGGACGGTTCAAATCGCCATGCTCGAAAGCCACCAGCACCTCATCATTAACCTCTGGCAGAAAAACCGTACCTCGGTTCTGTCCTGCCATAGGGCTAGCTATGCGAGCCCAGTGGCTCTCGATGCCTTCCGCCAGCCAGGGGAATTTCACCTTCACTCGTCCCATCTCGTTAGGGTCCTGGTTGTTGGTAACAATTCCAACCACAACGCTGTGGCTACCACTGCCGCCACTCTGACGGCTGACCAATTCGGCAAGGGTATTGGCATGTCGGCCGCTGATGGTAAACCGGGTAGTATAGCCTTTGGCATCATAGTGGTGAAGAGCATGAGTAATCCGGTAGCGCCCCTGGAAACGCTCACTCAGCCCCTTAAATTCAACCATCGCGCCAGCGCACACAGCCGGGTTCCCACCACATACACCTTCTGCCTGGATGAAATCACCCCCCATCTCCTCACATAAGGACTGAGCCAAGGCATCAGCTTCTGCCTGGGTACTAACTACACGATTGACCACGATTTCCTTGCCGGCAGTGCTGAAAGCTGCCCCAGCTACCTGCCCACCCTGACGACGCTCGCCGACTTCAGGCATGTCTTGAGCTCGGTTAGCCCTGCCGACTATCTCTCTCTTTGTTTGAGGGTCCCAGCCCCGGACTTCTACCTCAGATGTCTGTTTCGATGTGGTTAAGCGAGCGTTGAATTCCGACAGGTTGACGCCCCACTCCAAAACCGGCACTTCAGTGCCTTCTTCGGGAATACGCTTAAAGTAAAGGGTGCCTCCTTCCACAAGGACGCGAAAGCCGATTCGCTTGGCACGACTTTCCAGGAATTCCAGATTTGTCTGGTTGTCCTGAAGCACATACTCGTGCACCTCTGCGGTGGAATCAGTTTCTGCCTTTAGCCCTAATTCACGGGCGATTCTGGTAGCGATATCACTATCGGTGACCTGGACAAAGGACTTGGCCTGCCTGCCACGATTAAGGCGATGGGACTGGTCATAGCCCCGTGCTACCATGGTTGCCCCGGCACCATGCTTGAAGCCAGTCTCACAAGCAGTGATCTCCCCGACTATGAGCTTGGCCCGACTGCTTTCACCCTGCACTGAGATTTCAACTTCTTTGCCGATGCCCAACGTATCGGAATCGGTCCACTCCAGATTTGGATCACGAAGTTGAATGGTGAACATGTCAGGCAGATTGAGGCTATCATCTACCTCGATGGAAATGAGATTATCCATGACCCCCTGGGGGGCCTCAGCCCCATCGATTTTGATGTAAAATTGAGCAATAAGCGCTGCTTCTTCCGGCATTTTTCTCCCTTAAGGCGCTGGCGCTATAGACAATACCTGCCCTGGACTCAGTTTCACAGGGTTTTCCAGATTATTAGTATCGGCTATAAATCTCCATAACGCGGGATTGCCATACTCTTCGTGAGCAATCCAATCAAGAGACTCCCCTTCTTTTATTATTCTGACTTTATAACCAGGCTTGCTGCCGGTGGTGGGATTCTGAAACGGATACTTACCTGGTTTTTCAGCTTCCTGGAAAGCGACGGTAAGTGTGGCACGTACCGGGGTGCCATCGGCTTTGAACATAGTGAACTTTTGAGTGATGTTCGTTATCACCGCTTTGAAGGAAATCACCGGCCCCCACTGGAACTGAACTTTGGGTGGTCTGCCCTTTCGATTAATCTTGTCTGTCAGTTTGTCGTCAATCGCCATCAATTCCCAAATCTTATTGGTATACTCTTTGCGAATGTCCTTTCCGCTTTCATAAGTGTCGAAAAAGAGTTCCATGGTTAAACTAGATGCCCCGCCACCGCTGAATTCCAACTGGGGCACGTCTTTGCCCTTGACTTCTTTCATTTGCCAGCTATTTTGTTTGGTGACAGTATATTCCTTTGGTCGGAACATGCACTTAACAGTCTGCCCGGCTTTGTTGCCATCACATACTTTGATTTCTGCTTTGGCTAATTCCCCGCTTGAAACGTTCATATCCCTTTCATACCTTTATTATACGACTGACGTGGTTCGTTCCTTTTCCACGATTAGGCGGTGCTTGAGAATGCTATAGACTTCTGAGGCTAAAGCCTCGGGATCGGGAGCCGGCATGGTTTCGCCAACTGCCTCTAATGCTCCTTCTTGCCCTGTATTTACGGCGCTGGAAGTCGCAGGCGAGATATTTTCCCGCTGCCGACCTATAGGAGCTAGAGCCAGTTCTACTCCCATGCTTCTATTGTAACCACCAAATGAACTATTCTTGATAGTCGATGCAATAGCTTCTGCTGGTTCGCCCATCTCTTGGCTTATTGCTTTTTCTATCAGGCTCGGCGGAACGTGTCCAGCTGACCAATGCAATGGTGATGTCTGACGAGACCCCCAAGTCTTATCCAAAGGTGGTCGAGGGGCTAGCCTTTCGAAGTACCGGTAGGTAACACTGGCCATATGCAAAGTTTCGTCACGACGAAACAGAGGGGGTTCTTCTGAGTAGGAGACAGGAGCTGCACCAGACTTCCCCGCCAGAACAGCACCGGATGCAACCTGTGGTGGCTCGAATAGATATGAGGGAGAAGCAGCTAACGCCTCCCCCATCAGGTTAGTGCTCGATGCCACAAGTGGGGTAATGAATGGGCTTTGAAGCCGAGAAAATACCTTCCTTGCTGGAATATTATTCGATGTCATGGATGTAGGTCCAGACAAATGTGAGAGGGAGACGATTCGGGCTTCACTCGCAGGTTGACCACTTAGTGCTGCCGCTAAAGCCCCGGACGGTTCAGAATTAAAATTCATGCCCTCAGAGGACGGAACAAAGGGAGATACCGCCTGTGTCGGTGTCCTCTCCGCCAGCAAAAACTTTCCGGGCACTGGCATTAGCACCCTTCCAATATATTGCCCTGAAACAGAATGGAGGCTAAGTGGTGACAAGTCCACCGAACTGGAGGGATAAAAGGTCTCATCCAGATGACTTAATTGTTGGTTTGCAATTATCCCCTTACCCTTATCCAATAGGCTATTATCTGTAACCAGCCCTGGGTAATAAGGCACACCACTGGCCTCGAATGGCGTGTGCCATGGAGTAGGGGAACCTTTGTTGGTCAGTAGCTCGAGTTTAAGGGCAATTTTCTTTGCCAGCTGCTCTGCCTGCGTAAACGCCGTGTTCCCGGCTGATAAAGTCATCAGCGTTGGTAAGCTCAATATGATATCGTCGGCAGGCTCGGATTGAGCAGATTGAAACTGCTTAATCACGCCCTCCTCTGCATCTTCCTCAAAGAAGTACTCAGGAACGGGGAGTCTTTGAATGTCTTCATCTTCTCTACTTCCTGATTGCCTCCGAAATGACCGCGACCTTTTCCTGCCATCAATCCATCTCCTGTCGAACCAGGCATAGGATGGCGGCAAAGGCCAGAGGTTTGAACTCCGACTAAGCAACAGCGCTGAGGTAAGAGGCAAGTGAAGTCTGGAGAACAGCCCGTCTACCCAGTCCGAGTATCTGGTGTAGAGTCTCTGTCCCAGAGGCGGCAGAGCAGGCAGCCGTCTCCAGACGAGGGTAGATAACAACCCTTCCAACAACCTTTTCACTCGTCCGGTTATCTCAGTTGCTAAATCGTTGCTCATAGCCAAGTACCTTTATCGTCATTGAGTCCAATTTTGTTCTTGTCCAGCGACATTGACTACTCCTTCAGTAACCAGCAACCTAGTTCCATCCCCTCGTGGGCCAGTTCCAGGGTTTCGATAGCCACTGCATTCTCATTAGCGTTAAGACTGGGGCCGGACCATTTTATTGGGTAGGCACCATCAAATGTCCACCGCCTTACTTCTTCGCCCTTTGCATCACATAGTATTATATGTACGGTCTTGCGCTTAATCTGGCCTTGAATCCCGTCTGAGAACCATTCCCATAGCTCCTTGGAGTCCGTCACTCCCCGCTTTAGAATCACATTAGGGAACTTGGCACGTCCCGGCAATTTGTGAGGGTGGTCATTAACACCTCCCTCTTCGTAAGGCAAGACCTCTATCTCGCCTTCCAGACCGGAACATTCCCTGAAAATGGCTTCCTGAATCCCTTTAATTTCCACGCTGAAATAACAGGTGATGTAAGGGTCAACTCTTCTCGCCGTCTCGGGCATGGTTTCTTCCTACCTCCTAACTCGGTCTCTTTCTAGCAATAATTCCTGCTGCATTAACCGATAGACTATCTCGGCTATCTCTTCAGCGTCCACGGCTGGAGTTTGGCTCTTGCTAAGGCCCTCTTCTTCACGGCGTACAGCCTGCTCTGCTGTCTGTGCCACTGCCTCCATCGCTTCCGTAGTTGAACTTCCCCCATTCTGAAACGGACTTATCGGGGCAAGCTGCAACGCCAGGTGTGGCAGCTCGGCATTGCCTGCAGTTTTGGACAACTCCTTTCCTCCAGGTATCCGGAGGCTTTCCAAGCTTACATTATCGGAGCTGCGAAGAACGGGCCGGGGATGAGTCTGCTGGATGACATGTGTAAGCTCATGGGCAAGCAGCCCTCTATTTTCTCTGGTTAGAGTATTGAGCTTCCCTTCGGAGGTAAAAACATCAGCGCCGATAGTGAAGGCCTCTGCTTGAAGCCCCCGAGCTAATTCACCAGCCTGCTTCGTCTCGTGGATGCGGACATCCTTGAGGTCGTAGCCAAAAGCAGACTCCATTTCCATCCGAGTCATCTCATCAAGAGCCTCTCCACGACTCAACAGGCTGCTGAGCCCTCCACCAACTCGGAAAAATTCAAAAAGCTTCGTCTTGAGCTTAGCCCAATTCAGGGCATTCACTCCAGCTGTGCCTACCATATAGGCCATCAGCACCTCCTTCTTAAGAGCGTCATAGGTTTTGAGCCATTTCTGCCAGCTTCCGATTGATATCGGCAATTTCCTCTACCCAGCACCGCCGCTCGGTATGTTCCAACTCGAGAATCTCCAGGAGCGGCCAGTGAAAGTAATAGGCTATATAGGCTACCTCCTCGTAGAGCTGGTCGAGGGGGTAGCCCACTATTCCCCCGGGTGACTTAACTCCACTCCAAAACTCTTGTTGCACTCCGGACAAGTGGCTTCAATCATGGTGTGCCCATCCTCGTTTATCTGGCGATAGAAGTTCTGGAGATAGGCCAGGTCTGCTGAGAAAAGCCCCTCAATAACCTTGGTATTGATGTCGGATAAGTTGTCCAGCTTAGTGATAACCCTGGAGAGCAAGATGACTACCAGATAAGCCTGGTTAGCCCTTACTCTAGAGTCCCTTAGCGGCAGAATTTCATCGGCGGCCGTCGCCAGACGCATTACCCCATGTTTGTGCAAATTACCCTCGCTATCCACATAACCTTGAGGTAAGGTGAATTCAAACTCGGTCTGCAGCATTAGTGTGTCACCTCCTTCGACTATTCTTCGCGGGCGATACCTTCATGGACAATCTCCAGCTCCTCAACGCCGATTTCGTTTGACTGGGCATTGAAATTTGGTCCAGAAACTTTTCGTGGCCAGCCATCTTTGAAGTTCCATTGAGCGATTGTTAAACCATTCTGGTCACACATAGCGATGGTGCCATTCTTCCTAGCGTCGTTGACATTGCCCTGCTCCACTTGCTTGCGCCATTTCCAGATATCCATAGAATCGGTAATGCCGCGCTTGAGGACGATGTTCTCCCATTTGAGTCCCCCGGGCACCTTTGTATATATGAGCTTTCCTCCCTTTGATTCTTTGGTCTCAATAAGTTCCGTCTCGGAACCCATCCCGCTACACTCCCGGAAAGAACCGACCACGGTCCCTTGAATATCGACCTTGAAATTAAAGGATGCTAATGGGTCTTTTCGCATTCCTGTCAGTGGCATCTCTGTTTACCTCCTTTTCCTTTACTTTTGACTTATTCCGCTACGCCGGCACCGCCAGCCCACTGGCTGATGCGGAAGATGACGAACTCTGCGGGCTTTACAGGGGCTAGGCCAATCTCAATGATGACTTGACCAGCGTCTCTTACCTCTACAGTATTGAGCTCGTCATCGCACTTGACATAGAAAGCTTCGTCAGGCGTGGTGCCGAACAGAGCCCCGTCCCTCCAGACTCTGGTGAGGAAAGCCCTAATGTCTCGCTTGATGCTCTCCCAGAGGTCACGGTCATTCGGCTCAAATACCACCCACTGAGTGCCCAGCTCGATTGACTCCTCAATGAAGTTGAACAGGCGGCGGACGTTGATATAGCGCCACTGGGCATCACTGGCTAGAGTTCGTGCTCCCCAGACCCTGATGCCTCGCCCTGCAAACGGCCGGATGCAATTGATGCCTACCGGGTTGAGAGAGTCCTGCTCACTCTTGGTGATTTTGGTTTCGAGCCCCAGTGCTCCCCGCACAATCTCATTAGCTGGTGCCTTATGAACTCCCCGCTCAGTATCGCTGCGGGCGTAGATGCCAGCCATGTGCCCTGAAGGCGGCACCAGCACTGTCTCTCCATCGCCCGAGACATTGGCCACCTTTACCCAGGGATAGTAGAGCGCGCCATATTTGGAGTCGTAGCCGGTCTCTTCCATCCGCCAGTCCTTAATCTGCTGGGGGCTCATCCCGGGAGGACAGTCCAGAATGGCAAAGCGGTCTTTCATATTGGCGCAGTGGTCGAGCATGGCCTGCTGTACGGCTTGAACTCCCTCCATCGACAGCTTGCCCGCTTGATACAGAGCCATAAGGTCAGGGCAGCAGACCATGGTCACATCTTCAGCTGCCTCGAAGCCAGCTACACCGGAGCGAGCTGCGGCATCCCCAACGATTATCTCTGGGGTAATAGCTACTACGGCTGTGGTGGGAGCCGCCGTAAGCGGATAAGTTCCCGGGGCTGGCGCTCGCTCGGCTAGGTTCAGTGTCGATTCTTTCTCAGCTACCTGGACCAGCTTAGATTCTTTGTTGACCACGTCAATAACATTGCGTGCCCCTTTTGCTTTTCTCAAGGTGACATTCTCAAACAATTCCCGTGTTTCCTCGCGATTGATAATGAGGGTGAACTGGTCTTCAGGGGCGCCTTCTTCCGGCGGCGCTATTTCTACGGTTATCTCACCTGCCGGAACACCCGGCTCCAGGGCAGTGATAACCAGAGACTCTATGGATGGTTGAGCTCTTGCGGGCAAAGAAGCTAGCACTGTTGATATCTCAGCTTCTCCTTCAGCACCTGGCAATCTGGTGACATAACAACTACCACCGCCGTTGTGAAAATAGCCGTAGACGGCGTGGGCTAGATAGCCGCCGGGGATAAAACCGCCAAAGGTATTAACAAATTGAGTCCAGTTGGCGATGAAAGTGGGTTGATTGACCGGGCCACGCTCGGTGAATCCCACGAAAGCGGCAACTGCCGTGCCCACTCCCTCAATAGGCCTTGCCCCCCGTTCTACCTCTTCTACATAAACACCGGGAGAAAGATATTGTGGTGACATTTTCTCCTCCTCTCTTTTTAATATTGCCGGGTTTGCAAAAACAATCATTGGCTCGTGGTTACCTCACACCCGGCTTGGTAAGATTAACCCTAGCCTTTATCTCAAGCCTTTTCGTCCATTCTCACCCCCTTACCAGTTCAATATT
>DAOUZD010000016.1 GCA_030665795.1 Dehalococcoides sp. | reverse complement strand
GGGGGGAAGAGTAACTTCTCTGGCGCCTAATAAGAGGGCGATAAGTGCCATCCTAACTGGTACTCCACGAGCCGCCTGTTTGAAGTACGTGCTCCTCGGGTCGGTATCTAGTTCGTAGGCTAGCTCATCAATCCGGGGCAGTGGGTGCATGACTAGAGTTTGGCGAAACGCTTTGCTCTTGAGCAGTTTTTTGTCTACTATCGGGAATCTTTTCTTTAATTCCTGTCCTTTCTCGGCAGGGGTAAATCTCTCTTTCTGAGGCCGGGTAACATAGAGGGCGTCAACTCCTGTCTTCAGCTCGACTTTAATATTGACGTCAGGCATCATGGCCAGCTGGTGCGGGCTGCTTGGTGTCATGTAGATGGCATCCAGAGGGAGAAGTGCCTCTTTCAATACCGGGTCAAGAGTCTCATACCTTTCTATTTCACCACCGTATTCCGTGGTTAATTTTTCGATTATATGCTCGGGCACTTCCAGTCCTGGAGTTGGGCAAAAAATAATATTTGCCCCGAACTTAGCCAGGGCGAAGATTAGGGAGTGTATGGTTCTTCCGTATTTCAAGTCACCCCAGAGGGCAATCTTTAGCCCCTTAATCGTTTGCTTCTCTTTCTTGATGGTGTAAAGGTCGCATAAGGTCTGGGTGGGATGCTGGTGGCCTCCGTCGCCGGCGTTTATCACCGGGATGCCGGCGTAGTCAGCGACTACCTTGGCGGCTCCTTCCCAGGGGTGTCGGATGACGATGATATCAACATAACTCCCGACCACCTTCGCCATATCAGCAATGCTTTCGCCTTTGGCCAGTGAAGTTATGCCAACATCAGACGCGGTAATGACACTGCCCCCAAGGCGGTGCATGGCGGTCTCGAAGGAGAGCCGTGTCCGGGTGCTTGGCTCAAAAAACAGGCTGGCCATGACCTTGCCGCGGCAGAGACCAAACTGCTCATTCATGGCGTCGGACATCTCATCAGCCAGGGAAAACAGCGCTTCTATTTCCCCGTTGGATAAATCATCGATGGTGACCAGACTTCTATTTGCCAGTGCCATAATAGCTCCTTTTACTAGAGTTTACCTTGCTGAGTTCATTTCTGATTGACTTATCGGTATCCGGGCTGACGATGGCTACTTCGTCGGTGCCATCGGTTTCCACCAGTTGAACCTGTATCTCCTCATGTCTTGCGCTTGGTATGTTCTTGCCGACGTAGTCGGGCCGTATCGGCATCTCACGGTGTCCCCGGTCAACGAGGACGGCCAGCTGGATTAAGCGGGGGCGTCCCAGGTCAATCAGGGCGTCCATCGCCGCCCGGGTGCTGCGCCCG
This sequence comes from Dehalococcoides sp., assembly GCA_030665795.1. The sequence goes on along the minus strand of DAOUZD010000016.1, from coordinate 8,584 downwards.
GTATAGAGGACATCATCAACCAGCACGATTGATTTGCCGTCAATGCTGGTCGGGATGTCAGTGAGTTGGACGATGGGTTGCAAGTCCAGCGAGGGGCGGTCATCGCGGTAGAGACTAAAGTCTAAAGCGCCAACCGTTAGGCTTGATTTCTCAAAGGCTTCGATATTGGCCGCCAGTCGCTTGGCCAAAGGCACACCCCGAGTACGCATTCCCACCAGTATCAGGTGGTCCGTAGTCTTGTTTTGTTCAATGATTTCGTGGGCAATGCGTGCCAGCGTCCGTCTGATATCATCCGGGGTCATAATGATTTTTTTGGGCATAAAAATAACCTCTTACCCTAGCTGGCAAGAGGTTGTGTTATTTTGGCTCTTCTATTTTCCCTTGCCAGCCTCTCCGGACCAGCTTAAAGGTTCAAATTCTTTCCCTCTCTGTAGTTTAGAATAAGTATAACATATTAAAAGAATTATTGCAAATAGGTTTTGCTAATTTATTTAAGGGGGCGAGGTCAAGAAACAATCTCTCATAATGGGTGACTCTATCTGATTTTTAAGGGGTTTTTTTATAAAGCTAATAAAAACTCCACGTTTTTAAGCTCTCACAGCTTTACTTCATAGCTAAATTGTGCTACAATTACATTAGTTTAAATGCGTAAATTAGATTTCGGTAGCTGGCAAGTTCTTCAAGATTTCAGGTTGGAGACTTGCTTTTTCTTTTTCTCCGTTCAATATCATCACCCTCAAGGAGTTAGGCATTAATTATGGCACGAAAAAAGCCCTTACCAGCCAAGCCGCAAAATAACCAGAATAACGAGTACACTGCTGAGGACATCCAGGTTCTGGGGGGACGGGAGGCGGTGCGCCGTCGGCCGGGGATGTATATTGGCAGTACTGACCAGCGCGGACTGCATCATCTGGTCTATGAAATTAGCTACAACAGCATTGATGAAGCTATGGCTGGCTGCTGCACTGAAATTCTGGTTACTCTTAAAGAAGACGGCGGCGTCAGCGTTGAAGATAATGGACGTGGTATTCCGGTAGAAGTTCATCCTGCCACTGGCGTGTCTGCTCTGGAGACGGTAATGACCACGCTACACGCCGGGGCAAAGTTTGGCGGCCATACCTATCAGGTGTCTGGTGGGTTACACGGTGTGGGGGCCTCGGTAGTAAACGCACTCTCGTCTTATGTCTGCTGTAAGGTCAGGCGTGATGGCAGGATGTACCAGCAGGAGTACCGGCAGGGCATACCACAGGGGGAGGTGACCGAGGTTGGCAAGGCCAGTGATACCGGCACCACCATCACTTTCTACGCTGATGAGGAGATATTTGGTAAAGCCAACTATGACTTCAATGACCTGAGTGACCGCATGCGGGAGATGGCTTACCTGAATAAAGAACTAGAAATAACGCTCAGGGATGAAAAGAAAGATGATGAACGAACCTTTTACTTTGAGGGTGGGATTAATAGTTTCGTTCGTCACCTTAATCGGGGTCGGGCAGTCCGTCATCTCCGTCCTATCTATATCACCAGGGAGGTAAACAGTACCATAGTTGAGGCAGCCCTGCAGTATAATGATGGCTTTACCGAATCTGTCTTTAGCTTTGCTAACTGTGTTAATACCGTGGATGGCGGCAGTCACCTTACCGGTTTTCGCTCGGCGCTAACCCGGGTGCTTAATGACTACGCCCATAAAAATAAATTTCTCAAAGAGGATGAGCCCAACCTGACCGGTGAAGATGTTAGAGAAGGACTCGCTGCCATTATCAGTGTCAAGCTCCATGAACCTCAATTTGAGGGACAGACTAAAGCCAAGCTGGGTAACATTGAGGTCAAAAGTCAGGTCGAGAGTGCGGTCAATGAGGGTTTATCCCTGTACCTCGAGGAGCACCCCGATGAAGCCAAGAGAATTATCGAGAAGTGCATCACGGTTGCCAAGGCTAGAGAAGCTGCCCGCAAGGCTCGTGATTTAATTATCCGAAAGAGCGGTCTGGATGCAGGTACACTACCCGGAAAGCTGGCTGACTGTTCGGAGAAAGAGCCGTCCCACTGTGAACTATATCTGGTGGAGGGAGATTCCGCCGGCGGCTCCGCCAAGCAGGGGCGGAATCGCCGTTTCCAGGCGATACTGCCATTGCGAGGCAAAATTCTTAATGTCGAGAAGGCGCCACTGGATAAAATGTTAGCCAGTGTAGAAATCCGTGTCATCATTACCGCTCTTGGCGCCGGTATCGACGATGACTTTGACCCGGCAAGGCTTCGTTATCATCGGATTATCCTGATGACTGACGCTGATGTTGACGGTTCTCATATTCGCACCCTGCTGCTTACTTTCTTCTTCCGCCACATGCCCGGGCTGATTAGCAATGGGTACTTGTATATTGCCCAGCCACCCCTGTATCGGATTAAGGCGGCTAACAATCAGCACTGGGTCTATTCAGAACAGGAAAAGGAAGAGGTAATGCGTCAGCTAAAAGGGGCCAAGAAGGTGGGGATTCAGCGCTATAAAGGTCTGGGCGAGATGAATCCAGAGCAGTTATGGGAAACCACCATGAATCCAGATACCCGCACTTTGCTCGGGGTAGGCATCGAGGATGCCGCCAAGGCAGACCACATCTTCCATGTACTGATGGGTGACGAAGTGCCTCCCCGTAAAGCCTTTATCCAGGCGCATGCCAAAAGCGTCAGGAACCTGGATGTTTGATGCCCAAATAACCGCTTACTTACTTCCCTGAATCAGCGAGAAAAATTCGGCTCTGCTGGCTGCTTTGCGCTTGAAAATACCCCTGAGTGCCGAGGTAATCACATTGCTTCCCGGTTTCTTGATGCCGCGCATTATCATGCACAGGTGTTCCGCCTGAATAACTACCGCCACTCCATCTGGCTTGATGGCGTCCATAATCGCATCAGCAATCTCGGTGGTCATTTTCTCCTGAATCTGGGGGCGCTTGGCAATGATTTCTACCACCCGGGCTAGTTTGCTGATGCCGACAATACGGCCTTCCTCGTTGGGAATATAGCCGACATGGGCGACGCCGTAAAATGGCAAGAGGTGGTGCTCACACATAGAATAAAAGGGAATATCCCTTAAAACAACCATTTCCCGGTGGCCTAGCTGAAAACCTACTTTCAGCTCCTCCCTAGGGTCCTGACCCATTCCCCCAAAAAGCTCGGCATACATCTCCGCCACCCGTTCGGGAGTACCGACCATTCCCTCCCGGTTAGGGTCTTCCCCAATAGCCTCAATGATAGAAGCTATCGCTGTTTTAATCTTAGCCTCATCAAACATTCTAGTCCTCCTTCTTTGGGGGTGGCTACTCGGCAGTACGGTTAACTCCAGCCTAACGCCTGTTCCACAGACGCGATATCAGCCGGGAGTTGAAGAAAGGGCGGGGTGTCTTTCAAGGCGGTATCGGTATCCTTCAAACCGGTACCAGTTATCACGCAAACTACTCTCTTTTGAGAGAAGTCCGTCACCTTACGCGAGAGCTTGATGAGTCCGGCTAGGGAAGCTCCTGAAGCTGGCTCACCAAAGACACCGGCCTTGGTTGCCAGAAGTTTCTGGGCGGACAGGATTTCATCATCACTAACCAGGTCAATAATACCCCCAGATTCATCGCGAGCGGCAACTGCCTTCTGCCAACTGGCGGGATTCCCGATGCGTATCGCGGTGGCCACCGTTTCTGGTTTTTCGATAGCATAGCCGTGGACAATGGGGGCCGCCCCTTGCGCTTGAAAGCCCATCATCTTGGGTTTCTTACTTGTCTTGCCGGCTTGATGGTATTCCAGAAAACCTTTCCAGTAGGCAGTAATATTACCGGCGTTACCTACCGGGATAAAAAGGTAGTCCGGCGACTCCCCCAAAAAGTCAACAATCTCAAAGGCGGCTGTTTTTTGCCCCTCGATGCGGTGTGGATTAAGGGAGTTTACCAGAGTTACCGGATGTTTCTCGGTTAGCGTTCGGACTATGTTTAGAGCCTGGTCAAAATTACCGTCAATGGCGAGTATTTTCGCCCCATAGATAATCGCCTGCACCAGCTTACCGAGAGCAATCTTGCCCTCAGGCACGACAATAATCGAGGTAAGTCCGCAATAGGCAGCGTAAGCGGCGGCGGAGGCACTGGTATTGCCGGTGGAAGCACACATAATTGCCTTACTATCCGCCTCCAACGCCTTAGCTACGGCAACTACCATGCCTCTATCCTTAAATGAGCCGGTAGGATTGCATCCCTCCAGCTTGAAGTATAGCTCCCCGCAGCCGATTTCTCTAGCTAGCCTGTCACACCTGACCAGAGGGGTATCCCCCTCCCCCAGTGAGAATAGCGGAGTATTGGAGGTAATCGGCAGCAGGTCTTTATATTTAAATAGAACCCCTGTTTTCAGCATCGTCTAAATAACCACCTTAATTATCAGTTCTTAGATACTCTCAACCCGAATGAAGTTACTTATCTCCTTTACCGCTTCAAGTTGCGCTATCTTGCCCAAAGCCTGCTGCATCGCTTTCTCCTGAGACGGGTGTGTCATGAGCACAACCTCAGCGGACTGGGCCACAATGTCTGCCTCCTTCTGGATAGCCGAGGCAATACTGATCTTAAGGTCGCCCAGAATTGTAGAAATTTGAGCCAGAACACCGGGACGGTCAGCGCAATTCATGCGGAGGTAATACCGGGTTTCAATTTTCGCCATCGGTTTAATTTTCTTGCCCGACTCCAGTTTCCACTTGATTCTATTGCCCACGCCAAAGCTGATGTCCTGTGCCGAGGATACAATATCAGCGACAACGGCACTGCTGGTGGGTAGAGGCCCGGCGCCCTGACCATAAAAAAGCACCTTGCCGATCAGGTCACCTTCAACCAGGATGGCATTATAAACACCGTCAACCTTGGCCAGTAGGGAGTCTTCTGGAATGAAAACCGGATGAACTCTTACTTCAATCGAGTTATCAACCTGTTTGGCTATCGCCAGGAGCTTGATGGCGAATCCCAGCTCTTGCGCATAGCGGAAATCACGACTGGCAATTCGGGAAATCCCCTCACGATAAATATCCTCAGGTTTGACTTGACTTTGAAAGGCTAAAGAGGCCAGGATGGCCAATTTATAGTGAGCATCAATGCCCTCAATATCATTTTCGGGATCGGCTTCGGCGTAGCCTAACTCTTGGGCGCTTTTTAGCGCCGAAGGAAAATCGATGCCCTCCCTCGCCATTCGGGTGAGGATATAGTTGGTCGTCCCGTTGATGATGGCATAAATACCGCTTATCTCATTGGCTATCAGGTCGTACTTAAAAGGGGTAATCAAGGGAATACCCCCACCGACACTGGCTTCATAACGCAGCCCCACCTCATATTGTTGCGCTAAAGCCTGTAGCTCTGCGCCGTGCTTGGCAATAACTTCCTTGTTGGAGGTGACCACATGCTTGCCACTTGATATGGCTCGCTTCAGGTACTCTCGGGCCGGGTTCTCTCCCCCTATCGCCTCAACAACGATATCTATTTCTGATTCGTCGAAAAACTCGTCATCATCAGTGGTGAAGAGTTCCGACGGCATCTGGCGTGCCTGCTCTCTATCTAGGTCAGAGGGCAATACCTTTATCTTGCGCAGGACCAGAGGGCAGCCAGCTTGCTCCGCCAAAACATCTGCCTTCTCCGTTAAAACTTTAGCGACTTGTCCGCTGACTACTCCCAATCCCATCAAGCCAATGCCAATAGTCTGTTTCTTCATTGTTTAGTACCTCTGTTTTAGCTCTAGCCCCGCATGGCTTGCTCTATTGCCCAGGCTTTTTTCTCGTCATCGAGATAACTATCATCCACCTCGTTTTCCGGGTCCTCCCACAGTGAAGAGGCCCACTCGTTTAAAGCCTTAGCCTTAAGCCAATCTCTATCCTCGACCTCAATCCGTCTATCCTCATCTTCAGCGACGACTTCTATTAGCCAGCAACCTCCTTCAGTGGCAATGGTCTCGTCACGGATTGGCTCGCTTAGTGTTTCCAGCTCCGTCTCCGGGTCAAAAACGAACTCGTCCATAACTGGGCTAATCATACCCGGGACTAACGAATATTCTCCCTCGTTTTCCTCCACTCCGGCAAGCTGAGAAAATTCTTTCGCCAGGGTAGCAAAGTCCTCACCTGCCTCCAGTCTGCCTGTTACCTGCTGTGCCTCGGCTTCACTACCCAAGAGCATTAATTGAACATGGGTTTCTTCTTCCTCTTCGTTTCGGTCTAAGACTTTGACCAGCCAGTAGCCGACTCCTTTGCTGATTTCCTCATCATATACCGGCTGGCTCAACATCCCTGCCTCAGCGCTGAAGATATACTCAACGATAGAAGTATCGAACAAGTCATTCAAGATATCTTTAGGCAGCCAACCAAAGTCGCCCTGGTTGGCTTTAGAAAAAGATTCCAGGGTTAGCTCTTCAGCCAGTTCGGTAAAGCTCTCGCCATTCTCCAACCTGGCTCTAACCTCAGCGGCTTGCTCTTCACTTTCCAGCAGCATGGCCATGACATGCCTCTGTTCGGCAGACAATGGCACCTGCTGCCCAAAATATTCATCTAATAGCTTATTTATCAACAGCTGGTTTCTCACCAAATCCCGAAGGACCTCGGTATTTGACAGGTCAGAACTCTTCAGTTCTTCCTTGACCGCGTCGTCACTGACACTGATTCCCAGTTTCAAAGCTCCCTGCCTGATTAGTTCAATCTGCTCGATGTTGGTTACCACCTCATCGGCGAGGTATGGCGGGTATGAAGCCGGCTGGTCTCCTCCCTGGAGTTTGAGCATCTCAACATAGTATTTCATGTTAAATTCAGCATCATTTACTCTGATTGCCGGCTGATGCAGCGGTTGATACTGTCCAATATACCACCCCACGCCCACAATCGCTATAATAGTGGCGATGACGAAAATACCCACGCCAAGAATAATACGCTGTCGCCTCTGCTGCTGCTGCCACCGGGAAAGCTGACGTTTAGTAAGTATGCGCTGAGGTTTCACTGCCTTCTTTTTCGCCAAACTTAAATCCTTTCTCCAGTAAAACTGGCCGAATGCTCTTATATTTATAACGCAAAAGCGCAATCTTTTCAAATTTAACTTGGAGAATCACCGCCATGGAGGTGATTTACCACGATGCCAACTGTCCATCTCTTGACAAATTATGTGACAAAAGGTGATATTTGGGGTAGGACGTTGACCGTAACCTTAATTAAAAAAGAAGTTCAGGCTGGTGTTCAAGAGAAGTAAAAGAATCACTATACTTATTGGTAGCTTCATCCTAGCTGCGCTTTTAATAGCTGTAGATGAGATATTTGATATCCCTGCTCTTGTATTTAACGCACCCCCTACACCAGTTAACTGGACAGAAGTCGTCATAGAAATACTTTTTATATTTATGGTTGGTGCGTTGACTATTTTTTATATATCTAAATTGGATTTAGAGCGCAAGCGGGCGGAGGAGGAATTGAGGAAACACCGCAATCACCTTGAGAAACTGGTAAAAGAGCGCACCAAAGAACTCCGAGAAGCTCAAGAGCATCTCAGCGCCATATACAACTCCTCCAAAGATGCTATTGGAATTGCTAGTTCTGATGGGACATTACTGGATGTTAATAATGCCTTTTGCCAGCTAACCGGTTATTCAAAAGAGGAATTATTAGCCGGAAAGAAGTTTCAGGAGATAACACCAGAAGAATACCACGAATGGGAGGCCAGAATAGTAGCCGGGGTTTTAAGAACCGGAAAACCTGCCGAGTATGAGAAGGAATACATCAGAAAAGACGGTTCCCGGGTTCCCATTTTATTAACCGTTTTTGTGGTCAGGGGAGAGGATGGCGAGGCAATAGGTGTTGCCGCCATTGTCAAAGACATCACCGAGCTCAAGGAGATGCGGGAAAAGCTGGTGCGGTCAGAGAAGCTGGTGGTGCTGGGGCAACTGGCTGGAGGAGTAGGCCACGAGCTGCGCAACCCGTTGGGGGCGATTAAGAACGCCGCCTATTTCCTCAACATGGCTCTAAAGCGGCCCGAGCCGGAGGTCAAGGAGACCCTGGAGATACTGGACAAAGAGGTGGCAACATCGGAGCGCATCGTCAGCAGCCTCCTCGACTTCGCCCGACCCAAGCCCCCCACCCGGCGCAAGATGGATATCAATGAAGTCGTCCAGGAGGTGCTGTCCGGTGCCAAAGTGCCGGATAATGTGAAGGTGGTGAGGCAACTGGACGAATCGCTGGTGGCTATCCTGGCCGACCCCGACCAGCTCGGTCAAGTCTTCAGCAACATCATCCGCAACGGTATCCAGGCCATGCCTGAGGGTGGCCAGTTGGCGGTCAAGTCCGAAGTCTTCAGACCGGGGTGGGTGGCTGTCTCTATCACCGATACCGGGGTGGGTATACCGCCGAAGGAGCAACAGAAAGTCTTCGAACCGCTCTTCACTACCAAGGCCAAGGGCATTGGTCTGGGTCTGGCGGTTACCAGTATCCTGGTGGAGGGGCATGGCGGCACCATCGAGGTACAAAGTAAGGTGGGCAAAGGCAGCACCTTCACCGTCAGACTGCCCATCCGAGCAGAAGAGGAGAATTAACATGAAGAAAGCCAGCATCCTG